>JAGGUU010000173.1 GCA_021158305.1 Candidatus Bathyarchaeota archaeon | reverse complement strand
AGCAAAAGCCTCAGAGCGGCGAGGCTTTAAATTCTGAACACTCACTTCCGGAACATTATATACTTAAAATAGCATTTTGAGAAGTAGAATGCTTAAGCCCTAAATAAAGATGAAACGCCTCATGTAGGGATAAACGTTGAATGTTAACGTTGAGATAATAGCGATTGGAAGCGAACTCTGTTATGGAAGAGTTTATGATACCAATTCGTACTGGTTAGCTGATCAATTAACTCGGCTTGGAGCATTTGTCCAGAGAATAACATGTGTGCCTGACAAATTGGAGGATATCTGTGCAGTCTTTAGAGAAGCTCTGAATAGAAAACCCGGCTTCATAATCTCAACTGGGGGGCTGGGGCCGACATCTGACGACCTCACAATTGAGGCGCTTTCCAAGGTTATGGAAAGGAAAATAGTAACTGATATGGGAATTCTTAAGATCATGGCTGAAAGGAAAGGGGTGACTGTTGAAGATCTCCCTCCGAACCTTGTTAAGATGGCTCGCACAGTCAATGGCGCGTCCTGTTTGGCGAATCCCTTAGGCTGGGCTCCCGTGACAATAATTAATGATGAAGAGACAACGATTATAGCTCTGCCCGGCCCTCCTGAAGAGATGAGGGCATGCTTCAGGAAATATGTGGCTTCTTTAGTGAGTAGGCGAACACGCTATAAGAGTCTCTCTAAGAGAGTCTTAGTGAAGATGCGGGAGTCAAGCGTCTCCGCATTAACTGATCGGGTGATGAAGGAAATTCCGCTTGTCTACATGAAACCGCTTATTGGAGAATTTGCCGATGGAAGATTACCAATAGAGATTATTGTTTTTGGAGTTGACGAGAAAAAATGCGAGGAAAAGATGAATAGAGCTCTTGAGATGCTGAAGGTGTTATTGAATGAAAAAGGTGGGTTTTAAAAGAGTGCTAGTGAAGTTTTGAATATTAGTCGAAGAGGGTAACTGTGACTTCTTCACCTTTTTCTATAACGTCCAGATTTACTGGCAGAATTATGTATCCGTCTGCATTCGCCAAGCTTGTTATGTCGCCTGATGCTTTGAAAGCAGGATATGCAACGCCGTTCTTTATCTTCACTGTGAGAAACTGCTCTCGTCCCGATGCTGAGACTACTCTGACTCCCATCTTCGCCTTAACTTTACGTGGAATCTTCGGTGGGAGTCTAGCCATCTTTCGAATCGCGGGGACTAGGAAGAGATAAGCATTACTCAGGCATGAAGTTGGATAACCCGGCATTCCAAGTATGGGTTTTCCGTCCACTAAGCCGAAAAGTGTAGGCTTTCCAGGTTTTATTTGAACCCCATGAAAGATGAGTTCACCGAGTTCCTCGACAACTTTGACTAATACGTCTCTCTCTCCAACTGAGCTTCCTCCGGAGAATACGATAAGATCATGATCGAGATATCTGAGAACCGCTGATCTCACCTTGTCAATGACGTCGGGGACTATTGGAGATCTTGTTACTGAGGCCCCATTCTCCAGCAATATTGACGTGAGCGTGTACGAGTTAACATCGTAGATTTGACCCTTCTCTAACTGGGAACCTGGATCCCGTATCTCGGATCCCGTAGATATGACAGCTACGCGTGGCTTTTGGTAGACAAGCACATCTTTGTGCCCAAGTGAGGCTAAGACCCCAATCTTCGCCGGGCTTAAGAGATCTCCCTTCTTCAGAATCGCTTCTCCCTTTTTTATATCCTCTCCTTTTCTAGCGATGTTCGCTCCAGGATGGACAGGCTTAAATATATATGCGATGCCATTCTTCTCCTCCGTGAACTCCATCATTACGACGGCGTCCGCGCCGGGAGGAATCGGGCAGCCAGTCGCTATCCGTATGCACTCTCCCTTCTTAATCGGCTTATTTGATGATTCGCCTGCGTGTAGAACGCCTACAACATTTAGCTTAACTGGATTGAACTGCGAGGCTTCAAATGTTTCCTCAGCTTTGACGGCGTATCCATCCATTGCTGATCTGTCAAACGGTGGAACATCCATATCGGCCTTTACATCGCTCGCTAATACTCTACCGACTGCCCGCTCTAAGGATATTCTTTCAGTTCTCTCTATGGGCTTAACGGCGTTTAGAATCTCCTTTAATGCTTTCTCGCGCGGCATGAGCAATTTGAAAGGAGACATATCCTCCAATCTTGAGCACCTTCAGTGCTTTCTGAAACTCCCTTATATAGACTGAGATGTATCCATCTTCAGAAAGTGATGGAACCTTAAAAAGTCTTGGCTTATTCGCTCTTTTGTCGCTAAGCCTTACGCATGAAAACTGTTGTCTCGTATCTGTTATGCGGAAGCCTCTTAACTTTAAAGTCCTTATATTCAGCTTTGAGTATTTCAAGAGCCTCGGCTATATGCTTCTTCCTATTCCTCGTCACAAACTTAATCGTCATGAGGGCGGGAGCTCCCTTCTTGAGGAACCCAGCTAGATTAACCATTATCCTAGCTGATTCAGACGGGTCAAGATTCATGTCATTAACGATTAGATCGAATCTTCCAATATTTTTAGGAATCTCTTCGGCTTTACATTTCAAATAGGTAACATTGGGAAGAGCCTTTACGGATGAGTTAAGGTCAGCTGGGTCTACAGCTACAACTTTTCCAGCAAGGCTTGCTAGAACCTTTGTCCATCCTCCAGGAGCGGCGCCCAAGTCTAGAACTCTGAAGTCTCGTTTGATTTCTAGACCGAAGATTTTGATGGCTTCCCTGATCTTATGCTCAGCTCGAGTTAGCGGCCTCTCGCCGTGTTTGTACTTCTTAAAAACCTTTATTTTCTTCTCAACTATTTTGCTGGCTTCCGAGACTCCGATTAAGGCTTTATTCTGGAAGATCTGAACAGTGACGATTTTCTGGGGATTACGTAGATCCGCAAGAGCTCCGCATGACTTTTCAAGCATGGATCCAAGCTCCCTTTCCACATCTTGACTTGTGAATTCATGTTTTCCCCTTCTTCTACATCGCACAACGAATCTTTCTCCCTTCCGTAGCTTATCCAGTTGCACGATCTCATCATGAATATATGCTATGCTCTCTCTGCTCTTTGAAATCTTAACAACCTTATCGATTGGAAATATTTTGCCTACATACACGGTTTCATTCGTCTCGGCTATAGAGGAAAGATCCACTGATCTAGGACATTCAACTAGAAGGTTACCCTTAAAGAACAGGTTACGAACACAAGCGTTGGGTGCAAGTCCTCTTATTTCCTCCTTCGCTTCAGATTCAAAACCTGCTGGAACGGTTACAAGATACATGTTCCTATTGGACATCTGCCATGTCCTTCTTTAACCGCTTAAAACCAACAATGCATATTATAAACTTTATATCCTCCTTTATTTTTTGGTTCATGAAAGATTATTTTAGTGACCATTCATGTCTAGGGAAGCTGAGGCTATCCTCAGGGAGATTGAAAAGGAGGCGGAGAGAAGGTTCCTTCCAATAATCGGGCCGATTAGAGGCAAGGCTTTAGCAGATCTCGTTGCACAGCTAAAACCTAAGAGAATTTTAGAGGTTGGAACGTTAGTTGGTTACTCAACCATCATTATCGGGAAAGAACTTGACGATAAAGCTGAGATAGTCACGATTGAGAGAGACAGTGATGAAGCTGAGGAAGCGAGGAAGAATATTGAAAGAGCGAAGATAAAGCCTAAGGTTAAGGTGATAGTCGGGGATGCCGCTGAGATTCTTCCCAAACTTGAGGGAAAGTTTGACCTAGTATTCTTGGATGAAGATAAAAGCGAGTATCTCATGCACCTAAAGATGATTGAAGATAAACTGCATAGAGGAAGCGTGGTAGTCGCGGATAACGCAGGGCTTTACGCATATTATATGAGGAACTATCTAAATTATGTGAGGAATTCAGGACGATACAGAAGCCGCTTCCTCAAGCTGGGTGAGGATGGGTTTGAGGTGAGCGTAAAGCTTTAGGTTCATCAGAGATATATTTGCTAAATCGTAAGGATAAGAGTTTAATATATTTCATTGAAGGAAACAGAAACTACGATCGTATACGGATTTAAGTTTGGGTTGGGTGATGGTAATGAGCGAGGAGGATCTGAAGGGAAGAGTTCTTGAGATTATTGATCGTCTCGAGAAGGAACATCCAGATGCTAAGATAGCTCTAAATTTTAGCAATCCGCTCGAACTTTTGGTCGCGACTATCCTTGCGGCTCAATGCACTGATGAGAGAGTTAACCAGGTTACACGTAACCTATTTAAGAAGTACCGCTCAGCAGAAGATTATGCGAACGCCGACATAAACGTGTTGGAGCAGGATATTAAGCCAACGGGCTATTATCGAGTGAAGGCGCGGAGAATCAAAGAAGTCTGCAAGGTCCTAGTTGAAAAGTTTAATTCTGAAGTTCCTAAGACCATGGAGGGGCTTCTTTCTCTACCTGGAGTTGCAAGGAAAACAGCTAATATTGTTCTCACGAATGCCTATGGTATAAATGAGGGAATAATTGTGGATACGCATGTCCTTAGACTAGCTAAGAGGCTTGGATTAACAAAAAGTAAGACTCGGGAGAGAATCGAGAAGGATCTGATGGAGATCGTCCCAAAAAATAAGTGGGGAAGATTTGCCGACTTACTAATCTTTCATGGAAGGAGAGTCTGCAAGGCTAGGAAGCCGAATTGTGAGATATGCGTATTGAAGGATCTCTGTCCATCACGGGAAACACCCGAAGAACCAAAGCGTGACGATTAGTCTTTTTGTGTTCTTGAGGGGCTGATTAATCATACTTCAGTTTATAGAGTCTTTCGGGGTTTCGGTTGAGCATGTCGGCGACTATGTCCTTTGCTAGGTCTATTGTGTAGTATCCTTCCTCAACCATCTTTGCGAGTGAAAGAGCCAACTGTCTCCTAACCAAACATGCCTTAGCATACGTCCACTCCGCAACATAGGCATCGCTGAAAAATCCATTTATCTTGTTTCTAGGTAGCATTTGAAGCCTCTCGAGAATGAACTGATCAATAATTGTAGGATAAAACACGTACCACCAGTAGCCTGCGACATACACGTTTGAATAGTTCTTTGCTACAACCGTAAGCTCATGGGACTGAATCCTATTCGCTAGGAACACATCGAACTTTACGTTCTTAAATTTGCAGAAGAGAGGGCAGAGAGAAAGAAGGGACTCAGCATTGTAGCTCACTACAGCGTAATCTGGAGGTGAGGCTCCTGGAACGGACCTAACTACCCCAAGCATTACCTGAAACGGTATGTCGTACTCTTCAGCTAAGCTGAGTATACAATTCATAGAGTATGACCTTAGATTTTTCATTTCGGAAGCGTCAAGGCGGGATCCTGAAAGTTTTTTCTGGAATGATTCACGCGCTTTTGCCTCATCCGGCTCTTCAAAAGTCTCTTCTGGAAGAAAACTTGCAGTTACAGCTACACATTCGGAAAATTTCTTGAAGAGCGCTGACAGAGCCTCTTCAAACTTGCTAAGCGAATTTATGGACATATTGGTTGCCTTTTCTAATGCTTGAATATCATCACGGGATAACCTAGTAATTAAAGGCTCAATTCTCAGCGCGCCAACGTAGAAGGTTCGGTCATATTCTGGAATCTCCTCGTTAAACCTGAAGGTTAAGAAGCCCTTCTTAAGGCGGGTCTTCTCGAGAACCTGTTTATACCAGTCTTTCTCCTCAATTTTTGAATAAATCCTGTCGGCGAGGTCTCTCCAGTTATCCTCGTTTATTTCATCTTCTTCAAATCCATAGAGATCTTTGAGAATCCTCGTTAAGCACCAGTAAGTCGTTGTGTTCCTTATCAGCTTAAGGTATGGGATAGACTTCTTCAAGGCGTCTTCAAAGGCGACATCTTTAGAGAAGATCTCTGGAGGAGCGCCGGCGGATAGCATCTCCGTTACTATGTAATGATAGAAGATTATCTCTTTGGGATCGCTAGCTGCTGGATGTTCTCCATTGATGTGAGAATGCACATCTACTACCGGAGTCGAATCTATACGGGTTTTCAGGTCAGAGAATATCTTCTCATTCATCGCTAACACCTTTCTATAAGAACCTCCTGAAACCTCTTAAAGATTTCGCAGACGATGAGATAATAGAATCTTGGATATCAAGTAACGGTTTTGGATGATACCAATCGGAACCACCCCCCGCATCCTCATCTTCTTCAATCTACGAGGAAACCAGCGAGATACTAATTATTGCCAAGATTATGAACATTCACGCCAGAAGTGAAGGCAGCGTATAAATACGTTTCTAACAAAGCCAGATCAGCTGATGTTGATATTATCGCACAAGAGAAATCACTAATCAATTGATCAAACAGCCGAACATTCAGTGAAGCAAAATAAGGACTCTAATTCGAGAATGGTGGGCCGGGCCGGACTTGAACCGGCGACCTCAGCCTTTCTCAGCCTTTTCTCGTAAGGGCTGCTTTAGGTTCCTTTTGGGAATGTCCTAACCAGGCTAGACTACCGGCCCTCCCATGCTTCATAAACTCTAAACTCTATACTTAATATTTTTGTATTCCGATAAAAGAATTCTCTGCGTGTATTTTGCGTCTATTCATTCGGAGCTGATGATTGACGCGGATGCTTGCCATGAGATTGACGGTGGGAGAAGTGTTTATTTTTTGGAATAAAGAATGACTGATTCTATATCCACTTATTTTCTTCAAGCTTTTTGAAGGCTTTTCTGTATATGGCTAGTTTGGTTTGGTTCCGTGTCTTATATCCGTTTCCATCATTCTCTATTATTTCTTGAACTGTCTTCGTGAATTGTTTAGTCATCTTTTCTATTTCCTCATCCGATATGGGTCTCTGGGGATCTTTTGCACATAAATATCCAATAACTACATCTCTATTGGATTCCAGAGTCTCTTCACGGATCTTCTTGGATGATTTATTAAAGTCTCCAATCATCATCGAAGCTTTAGCCCTATAATACTTTTCTTCTATACCATAGATGTTAACTCTCTTTCGGGATAGAACTATCAGGTCTTTGCTGAGTAAAACGCGGAGATGATACCAGACCGAGCGTTTGGAGAGCCCTAGCTCATTCGCTATTTGAGTTAAAGTCATCTCTCTATCTGACAGTAATCTGAGAATCTGTCTTCTCGTAGGCTCATTGAGTATCTCTATCTTTTCGGGATCCTGAATAAGCATTATAGATACTGTTTTGACCATTTTTGTATTGTTTTTTGTTTTTCCAAAAAGTTTATATGTGATTTGCCCATATATAAAAATACCGATTACGAATTTGTAACCGGTCAAAAATTTACTAAAGATTTTTCCCAGGAACCCTTTATGGAGGTGATCAGTAATATGGGTGAGATTAGGGTCGCGATTGCCGGTATTGGAAACTGCGCCTCTGCACTGGTACAGGGAGTTCACCTCTATAGAAATGTTAGTGATGATGATGTCGTACCTGGGTTAATGCATGTTAGATTTGGAGAGTACCATATTAGGGATATTAGGTTTGTTGCAGCTTTCGATGTAAATGAAGAGAAGATTGGAAAGGACCTAAGCGAGGCGATTTTTGCGCCTCCCAACTGCTGCGCAAGATTTGTCGATTCACTACCCAAGATTGGGGCAAAAGTGTTTAGGGGCCCTATCCTAGACGGCGTCGCACCCCACATGAAGGAGGCATTTAAAGTTAATGATGACGCTGATCCAGTAGATCCGGTGGAGGTTCTCAAAGACGCTGAAGCAGACATGCTCATAAACTTCCTACCGGTAGGCAGCTATAAGGCCACCCGGTTTTACGCTGAGGCTGCATTGAAGGCAGGCTGTGCATTTGTTAACTGCATCCCAGAGTTTATAGCTAGTGATGAATCTTGGGCTAGAAGATTTAAGGACGCTGGGCTTCCAGTAGCGGGGGATGATGTGAAAAGCCAGCTTGGAGCCACAATTCTACACAGAGCCTTGGTTAATCTTTTTGTCGAGAGAGGCGTCATCGTTGACGAAACCTATCAGCTGAACATAGGTGGGAATACGGATTTCCAGAATATGACTGTCGAGGAACGGCTGAAGACGAAGCGGATAAGCAAGACTGAGGCTGTTACAAGCATGGTTCCATACGATGTTCCAACGAGAATTGGACCGTCGGACTATGTGCCCTTCCTAGGCGACAGGAAGATCTGCTACATACATTTGAAGGGAAGGAAGTTCGGGAATCAGCCAGTAACCGTACACGTGAAGCTTGAAGTTGAGGACTCGCCGAATAGCGCAGGGGTCGTAATAGATGTTATAAGGGCGGTGAAGATCGGATTAGACAGAGGAGTAGCTGGGCCTCTCATCAGCATCTCTTCATACGCGTTTAAGCATCCCCCAGTGCAGGTTGAGGATTACATAGCAAGACAGTGGGTCGAAGAATTCATAGAGGGAAAACGTGAAAGATAGGCTCCTTTCATGCCTCTTTGCATTCTTTAACGCGGCTCAGAGGTGATGTTATGAAAGCTTTAATCATAGCGGCTGGCCGCGGGGAAAGACTTAAACCATTCACGAATGGGATTCCTAAGCCTTTGCTTCCGCTTTCCGGTCGGCCGCTGATCGAGAGAATAATACTGGCGGTTAGGGAAGCCGAGATAAGAGATATAATTATAGTTAAGGGCTACCTAGGCGAGAAAATTGAGAGCTTTCTCGAAGATGGATCAAGATATAACGTTAGGATAGAGTATGCTGAGAATAAACGTTGGCATTTAGGAAACGGAGTTTCAGTTTATGAAGCTAGAGACTTAATCGATGAGAACTTCGTTCTTCTCATGGCGGATCACATATTTAACCCTAAGATACTATCTGAACTTCAGAGATACGAGATAAGCAATAGAGAGTGCGCCCTCTGCGTCGACATGCATATGAGGTACGTTTTCGATTTTGAAGATGCGACAAAAGTCCTCGTCAACGGGGATAGAATCTTTGACATAGGGAAGGAACTCAAATATTACAATGGAGTTGACATGGGCATATTTTTATGCTCCCCAGCTATATTCGAGGCTCTTGAGAAGGCCTTCAGAAATGGAGAGTATTCATTAACTGCAGCCGTGAGAGAATTAGCAAATGAGAGATTAATGAAGGCTTGTTGCTTTGTCGATGAGGAATACTACTGGATGGACATCGATACTGTGGAGATGAGAAGGATAGCTGAAAGCCTCCTGCCTATCTTAGAATCCGAGAAGACGATAAGCGGTATTCTCCCCGGGAAGAAGCCACCTGACATAGCTGAAGTACTCAATAGTTCGGGTGTTCTTAACGCGCTAAGCCAAGAAAAGGGAGGAATATACTTTGAAGAGAGCAAGTTTCGAGAAGGAGAAGGGAGCATCTGACTTTTTAGCATATTATATTCATAGACCATTAGAGAATAGAATAGTTCTCCATTTGATGAATACAAGTATAACTCCAAATCAGATCACGTTAATCACGAATTTACTCGCATACATAGTAGCTGCATTGTACTTCTTTGGTTTTTTGCTCGCCGGATCCATATTGAGCTTTCTCGTGGGTTTAATAGACGGCGTGGATGGTAAGCTAGCGAGAGCTAAAGGACAGACTACCAAGCTTGGGAAGATGGAGCATGCCTTTGATTTGCTCTACGAGTTTACATGGCTTATCTCATTAGCTCTATTTCTCCATAGAACCTCTGGGGATTCTCTGCCGCTCATACTAGCATTGTTCTCAATCCTGTTCATATCCTTCTACAGATATTGCTACGACACGTTCAGTAGAACTATGGGTGTAAGCCTCGATATATATGGGGATTTTGAGAGGGTCTTTAGGAGAGTAGCTGGTAGGAGAAATCTGTATAATATTCATATATTTATCGGCGTTCTTTTAGGGGTTCCTATTTACTCCTTAATGAGCATCACCGTGCACGCTGGATTGACGGCGATAATCTATGCGTGGAGAGCCGCTAAGCATCTCCACGCATCCGACATTGCCGAGAAGAAAACTAAGCGGGGCTTTTAAAGTGAATTGGGAAAAGTGGAGACTAATTAGAGAGAGAACGGAACATCATAAGAGGTGGCTTGTGTCCACCCATCTTAACAGGCCATTCTCGAATATGATTACGTACTTACTCCTCGATACCAACGTAACCCCAAACCAGATAAGCGTATTCACCTCGTTAATTAGCTTCCTAACCTTTCTGTCATATGCTTATGGAGACTTCGTATTAGGAGGATTACTAACCCAGATAGTATCAATAATCGACGGCGTTGACGGTGAGATTGCAAGAGTTAAGAATATGTGTTCAAGACTGGGGGAAGTTCTGGATTCGGTGTTTGACAGACTGGCTGAAATGCTGATATGCGTTGGCATAGGACTCGGCGTCTCAGCGACCAAGGGGGCGAGCTATGCCTGGCCATGCTCCATAATCGGCTTGATTGGTTTTCTAGCGGATTCATACATCGCGGAACTGGTGAAGGCAAGAACCAAACTTCCTCTTTATGAGGCGATTAAGGGATTAGAGGAGAGACTTGGTTTCAGCCTTTCAGACAGAGGCTTAAAGATGCTGATAATCTGCGTCTTATCAATCTTCGGATTTCCAGAGTTTGGGATT
>JAGGUU010000017.1 GCA_021158305.1 Candidatus Bathyarchaeota archaeon | reverse complement strand
AGGACGCCTCAAAGCTCTCGAAGAACGGTCCTAAACAGGAAAGGCATATTCACAAGAACCAGAGAACCCAAGCTCGCAGCGAAGATCGTCAAAGAATTATTCACGAAGACGCCGACTTACAGATAGATGCCGTGAAAGACAATAAAAATGATATGTCTTTCTTATTTTTTATTGGAGCCGAAATATGACAAATCATTAATTTTGCGATCTTTTCATTCAAAAGGAATAGAATTTGAAAGAATATTCTCAAGCACTTCTTTAGGTTTACTGTTACCTCTATACGAAACCAGGTATACTCTCCAGTAGCTGGGATCTTCACCCGGCATAGTATGAATAACCGACAAGCCGACCATCCATTCTTCAAGATTCAATTCTTCGGATAATGCCTGCTCTAATCCACATAAGCTGGACAAATCCAAGATCTTCCGTGCCTCGCCTTTTAATTCAGCGTATTTACGGTCAAGGATTATTCGGAATTCTCTTCTCTCAATACCCTTAATAATCTTAGGAATCTTCGTTTTTATCAGACAATAGGCTTCCTTATTCGTTAATCTGAAAAAACCCGGGTTCAGCTCATCTCTGAGAAGTCTGAGAGCTCTTCCCAGCATGGTCCATCCAATCATGTTCATCTCGTTGTCTCTGAGATAAGAGTATGCCTTTCTAAAATCGCTTATCCATCTCTTCCTTAGAGCATCAGGTAATATTAGGTTTCCCTCAAGCGACATTAGCCTCGCTATCTCTTGCGGAGTGTATGAAGGCTCACCTAGAGGCCTGCCTGGAATGCTAATGATAAAACGATATATGTTATCAGCGTTGTCGAGATCGGGGAGGCCGTGTAAAAACTTTGAAAGTCTATGGCTTCCTTCAACTATAGATGCCACTTCATCCAAGTCTAGCCCGTACTTCTCAAGGATTCTTGAATCTTTCAGTGGGCTATTTTCAAAGGCAAATTTAACGGCACCTTCGTGTGGAAACCCCAGAATCTCCTCCATTACCTGGTCTGAAAGGTGAGGAAATGGACCTACACCTACGTCGTGAAGCGTGGAAGCGGCCGTTAAGAGAAGCAGCTCATCCTTGTCCTCTCCAGAGACTAACAGCGATAGCTCTCCAACACTTAGAGAGTGTTGATATCTTGAAGCCACAGCGACTCTTGACCCTATCCATTCGGGAATTGCAGAGAGCTCTATCCTCCTCAACCTTTGCAGAACCCATGTTCTAGAAAGATCCTTCAGAAGCCTTCTTCTAGGATCCGCATATTTCAACATATCTCACCCTAAGCTCAGCGAATGTTAAAAAGGGCATCTACGGAATCAGCTCCTTCCCAGCGATCTCTTTTAAGAAGTTAATCATTTCCTCTTCTCTCGAGAATATCTTTGTCGAGTACCATTCAAAGAATGGGCTCGGCTCATAGGGATAAAATACATAAACGAACTTCGCCATCGCCTTAGCCTGAATCATCTCACTCATCACTCCAGCGGAGATCTCTTCACGTGGATGATAAACAACGACATAGTGGCAGCTCTCTATTATCTTGTAGTCAGTATCTATGATTTGAGCTCGAATATTCTTTATCGCTGTTTCAATATCCCAAGATTCAATCTCGTATCTCTTAACGCCGTCGGCGTACTCTATCGTCACATCAATCTTCCCGGGTACTTCTTCATTTTTCATTTGAGATTCATTCTTCGTCCTCCTCCACGTTTCAACTATATCCCAGTCTTTAATCATATAGGGATCAAAGACAGCATAATATGGCTGAAGAGACTCGGCAAATCTCCGAACACTCCTGAAGAACCGTTCATCTTCGCCTGTTATCGGATGACTTAAGTATATCTTCTTCTTTTCGCGACGGAAGATTAAATCCTCGAGAAGACCCGTTCCATGCTCTCGCGCGACTAGATAGAACTCTTTATGCGGCGTGAAAAGTCGGGAGAGCTTATAGACCCCCATTATCTCAGCTCTTCTCCACTGAGCAAGCTCAACAAGCGTGAAGTCATACTCTCTCCATTGAGGATCCTTCTTCAGTCTTTCTCTGACTCGTATGAGGTCGTCGAGTACTACTAAGAAAATGTCCGGGTTAAGCGATTTCACCTCATCTTGATGCAACCCATCATAAGATTTTCCCTTCCATTCGAAATGATACGGAGTGCTTATCACATGCACGCCGTCCCTTTTGCTGATCTCCTCAATTATCCTCTTCAAAGCCGATGCTCTAAAACTCTCCAGCACATCTGGTTTACTGTCATAGAAATCCAGAACATTCAGCTTGTTAAGTATAAAGCCCTGCTTCTCAGCCTCACTAACGATGTAGTCGAATAGGTGATAATAGTGAAAGTCTCTTCGAGACTTTAGCGCTTGGAGATACTCGTCTCTTCCGGCTCCAGGCTGCCCAGTGCAGATAACAACTGTCTTGCTCAATTTTTAAGCCTCAATTCATAATCTACTTCCAACATGATTGATAAGATTTCTTGCTTAGCATATTTTCCTTTTCTGCCATTCTAATTTGTATTTTCCAATAGCGTATCTACAAAAAGGTATGCAAATGCTTAATTAGCGTATCTTCCATTTCATATTATTGTCGAGTTGTCTCTTAGGGGTATTGAACGTGATCCAAGAGTATGAAGAAAAGATAGGCCAGTTTGAAGTTCTTCTTCAGAGAATAACAACGGATCTAACTAGTAATGTTGTCTTAGAGAAAATGACTCCGACAGATGTTTGGAGAAGATCTGAAAGAGACATAACTTCGCTAAGGGACTTAGCTAGACAGCTTAGGGACTTGATGCTTCTTTTAAAGCCTGAAGTAGCTCCGACTATAAGAAGACAAGTTGATGCATTACTGGAGCACTTAAAAGCATTTGAGGAGACTCTTGAGAAACAAGGCTCAGAGGGAGATTCTAAGGCAGCGCTTGAAGAGCTTAGGAGAGCATCCATAGAAGGCGCGAACCTTTTAGAGCTAGCTAAGAAGATACGAGAGAACCCATCTAAGAGCTTATCTACAATTCTTAGACTCAAAGAAGTTTACGATGCTAAGGAGTACCTTTCCGCGGTATCTATTCCCGAGGCATCCTTCATCCGATTCGAGAATCTAAAAAGGGCGATCAAAAATCTTAATTTATCAATCCTAAACATTGAGCAGGCCTTGAAAGATTTAAAGAATAGCTTAGATGCTGTATCTGATGAACTGTCAAAGTTTCAGCCAATATCTGAGGAGAAAAGCGAAGGATAGCATTTTACTGTGTAAATAGCCACTTCTCTTGGTGTCTTAAATGTCAATGGTCGACATAACTAGTAAGGCTGAAACATTCAGGGAGGCGACGGCTAAGGGAAGAATAAGGCTCAGAGCTGAGACCGTTAAGAGAATCATTGAAGGGAAGGTTGAGAAGGGAGATCCTATCTCCGCCGCGAAGATTGCAGGAATACTGGCAGCGAAGAACACAAGCAATATTATTCCCCTCTGTCATCCCATCCCATTAACAAATATCAGAGTTGACGTTAGGATATCCGATTCTAACACTGTGGAGGTTGAATCCACAGTTAAGACTAGAGCTCAAACAGGAGTTGAGATGGAGGCACTCGTTGCAACCGCAGTTGCATTACTCACAATATGGGATATGACTAAACAGTACGAGAAGGATTCAGAGGGACAGTATCCGTACACTATAGTCAGCGATATACATGTCGTCAGGAAGGTGAAGAAGAGTCTATGAGCAGGACTGTTGATGAGCATAAGGCTAGGGCTCCAGAATATCTAAAATTTGCGGTGATCATCTGCAGTACATCGCGATATAAGGAATTCTCCGAGTTTAGGAGACTTAATGATCCCTCAGGAGACTTGATTGTAAAAATGCTTAAAGAGAACGGTCACGCCGTAACTATGCGTAGGATAATCCCGGATGATAAGACGCAGATACAGCGAGTTTTGATGAGAGCTCTAAAGTCACGTAAGGTTGATGCCATAATCTTTTCAGGCGGGACTGGAATAAGCCCAGAGGACGTTACAATAGAGACTGTTCAGCCGCTACTCGAAAAGGAGATGCCTGGATTCGGCGAGATCTTTAGGGCTTTAAGCTATGAAAGAATAGGGTCGGCTGCCATCCTTACGAGAGCACTGGCCGGAGTGGCTAAGGGAAAAGCTATATTCTGCCTTCCCGGCTCCCCTCAAGCAGTCTCTCTAGCTCTTAAGAAGCTCATACTTCCAGAGGCAGGCCACATCATCAAGCATGCGCGTGAAGAGTAGCCTTAAAAAGAAAACACCTTAGCTTACTGGCTTCTTTCCCATTATGTAATCGACCATCTCCTCATCTAGGCCAAACCATCTTGCTAAGCCCTTCCTCATCTCTGGATCATTCTGGAAGATTATCCGCAGAAACGGAATAACATCCTTTGCGGCACGGTCAGCCGATACATGACATCTTCTACCTATCCTTAGTCCTATCTCCTTAAGCATCCCTCGCTCTGCTTTGGATCTAGACATGGTTGCTATGCGTGATGGAAAACGGAACGGTGTCCACCCATGCGACTTTTTACTCCATGAAGTCGATACGCCAGCGGTCATGAAGTCTATGTAGTACCGCATCAAGCTCCAATCCTGCGTTGTTGCTATTCTTCCGCGGTATATATCTGCAAGCGCGATCATCTCCATCGCGGACGCTAGCTCCTTTGGATCTTTCACATGATACGGAAGATTCTCGTATATCCATTCGAGAAGCATGTCTAAGTCAACATCTGTCTCTTGAGCTGCTCTCAAAGCGCTTCTGATGCTTCCGGCGTAAAAGATTCTCCTGAGAACATTAAAGATCACTTCTTTATGGTCCCTGCTTCTCAGCCACGCGGCATCGTCGAAAGCCAGCCTCTTCTTTCCCTCAGCCAATGCTTGAAGATCATTTATAGCTGCCCTTACGTCTCCATTAGCCCTTTCAGCTATGAGCTTAAGCGCTTCAGGATCGGCTTGAATTCCCTCCATGGCGCAGATCCTAGCAAGTAACCGGGCTATCTGCGTCTTGCTAAGTCTCTTAAACTCTATGAGCTGACAGAAACTTCTGAGAGTGGAGAATCGTGGATTATAGGCATCATTAGCAATTAGGATTATTGGAGAATCTGTCTTCTTAATTATCTGCGTTATAACGCGGAGGCCTCCACGATCGGCGCTTCCAGTTATTCCATCGATCTCGTCGAAGAGTATCAGCCTCTTCTTTCCGAAGAGAGTTCCATACTGACTCGCTCTTCCCGCAAATCTTTGAACAGCATCTGCTGTTCTGTAGTCGCTGGCGTTGCTTTGGACAAGCTCCATGT
>JAGGUU010000174.1 GCA_021158305.1 Candidatus Bathyarchaeota archaeon | reverse complement strand
TTCCATCCGGATCTAATAGTTGGGGTTTGCAGGGGAGGATGGCCCCCAGCGAGAATAATGTCAGACCTCCTAGATAATCCTAAGTTGACGAATGTCTCAGTAGAATTCTATGTTGATGTAGCTAAGACTAAGAAGCAGCCTGTATTGACGCAGCCGGTCACCATGCCGGTTAATGGGAAGAGGGTGCTCATACTCGACGATGTCGCCGATACTGGAAGGACTCTTAAGCTCGTTAAGGATCATCTTTTAAGTAAGGGGGCGCGGGAGGTCAGGATAGCCACGGTGTACTATAAGCCTTGGAGCATAATTGTGCCAGACTATTATGAAAAGGAGACGAAAAAGTGGATTATTTTCCCATGGGAGAGGAAAGAGACTGTTAGAAACCTTATGAAAAAGTATAGCGAGGAGGAAGTTCGGAGAAAGCTCATCCATAGTGGAATGAACCCAAACCTTGTTGAAAGATTCATCAATGAGATTCGAAGCGAAAAACGCGATGCATCTACACAAGGAGAGGATAGTTAAGACTCTTTATGGAAAGACTTGAAGATACTAGGTAATGGCAGATTCGACATCCTCCCGTAGGTAAATGTATCAAAAGGAACTTGAGGATTCAGGGGAGAATTTGAATATATTAAGGATGCGGCGAAAAATCGAGTATATTCCACATTTTCCAGAATTGTCAAGGCTTCCTGAAATAGACATCCTCGTCTCTTCAGCGAAGATTCATTTGATGCTTTTAGGCTTGTCGATTAAGGAGGCATATGCGGTAAATATGGCTGTTATCGCCCTTGCCACGATACCCGGAGTGATAGCACATTACAGAATGAAACATGTCTATAAGAAGGGACTCATCACAGCTGCTATTGGAGCTGGAGCTGGCGTAGTGCTGGGCACGCAAATAGCCGTGTATGTTCCAGGGGCTACTCTCAAAGCAATATTTGGAGTTGCATGTATAGGTATAGGTGTTTACACAACGTACTCCTCCATCAAGAAGAAAGAAAAGATGCCTCCAAGAGTAACAGTGGAACAAGTTAAGGATCTAGAGCATGGATTAAAACTTGGAGTGCTGATGTTCCTAGCGGGAGTAGCAACGGGCCTCTGTGGTTTTGGAGGTGGAATTTATTATGTGCCCATACTCAGCGCGCTTGGATACCCAATGCATATAGCCATAGGCACATCTTCAACTCAGATGATACCCGTAGCATCTATTGGCGCGGCAAACTTGACGATACATGGATTCCAAAACTGGTTCTACGTTTTAACTATTGGGCTCGTAACTACGATCTCATCATGGCTGGGCGCCCGAACTACAAAGTGGATGAAAGCATGGATTTTAAGGGCGATATTTGGAGTTTTAATTGGATTCGTCGGGTTCTGCGTGGCTTTGAGACTTATATAATTCAGACCTGGAAACCTCCATTAACCATCAATTCATGACATCTGCGAAGATTCCGGTTCATAATTAGCACGCCGACTGACCTTCTGTAAACCGACGGGTTTAGTTGCTATATGAAATTAAAGAGGATCCTCTTTAGATTCCCTTCAGTAACTGACTTGTCATCATAGAACCAGACTTCGCTTATGTACCAGCTATCGTTCCATTTTAGACAGAGTTTCTCATGATATCAGCGATTTCCCAGCGATCTTGGGACCCTCTGGAAGTGGAAAGTCCACATTTCTGCATTTGATCGGTGCACTTGACAAGCCAACTGAAGGAAAAGTCCTAATAGAAAATGTGGACATTTCCACACTAGACAATGGGCAGTTAGCTGATTTAAGACGTAGAATAGGTTTCGTATTCCAATTTTTCAATCTAATTCCAAGGCTTACAGCAAGAGAAAATGTTGAACTTTCATTGGCGATAAATGGTCTGGGCAGAAATGAAAGGCAAAAGAAAGCAGAAAGACTCTTGGAAATTGTAGGTTTAAAGGATGGAATGAACCACAAACCAACCGAACTTAGCGGCGGCGAACAGCAGAGAGTGGCTATTGCAAGAGCTCTAGCTAACAATCCGAAGTTTCTTTTAATGGACGAACCAGCCGGAAAATTTTGATTCAAAAACTGGTGAGGAGATAGTAAAATTGGTGAAAAGACTGAATGACGAAGAAAAAATAACAATAATACTGGTTACCACGACCAATCAATGACAAAGGAGGCCAATAGAATCGCATACATGCGGGATGGTTTAGTAGTTCAAGAGGAGAGAAGGTAAGATGAAGATAAGATATATTCTCATATGCTTTTAGTGTAATAAAACTGAGAAAACTTTGTGCAGGATTAACAATTTTAGGAGTAATCATTGGAATAGCTGCTATTGTCGCTTTGCTCTCACTTGCCCAGGGTTTCGAGAACAGTATAACCTATCAGCTTCAAAAGGCTTCTCAACAAACGCACTTATTGTGACCCCTGAAAGCGGATTTAACCAAATGAACCGAAACCCTTTTGAAAAAATTCCTAATGTTAATTTTCCGCCATCTTCTGTTAATGGCGTTTAAGAGAAATTTTCAGTTAAACATTTAACTTTCTTTTCTGAGAAAAACGTTGTTGTAATATGTTACCATTTGCTCGAGTATCTTTATTCGTTTCTTCATCATTTCAAGCCTTGTTTTTAGCAGGTTTTCTCCCTCTTCTGTAATGTAGTAGATGCGTTTATTCCTTTTTCCTGTTTTCTCCTTCCATATAGATTTGAGTAGTCCTTTCTCCTCCATTCTTCTTAGGAT
>JAGGUU010000016.1 GCA_021158305.1 Candidatus Bathyarchaeota archaeon | reverse complement strand
CGATTAAAACAGACTCGCCAATCTCGTCGTATTTAGGCCTTCCAGCCCGTCCAACCATCTGCTTATACTCAAGGACGCTTATTGGGTAATAACCATATCCCGGCTCGTATCGCCTGTAATCACTTATAATCACCATCCGGGCTGGAAGATTAACTCCAAAAGCAAGCGTCGGAGTTGCAGTTAGAGCCTTTATTCTCCCGTCGCGAAAAGCATCCTCAATTATCCTTCTATGCGTCGGAGATAACCCGGCATGATGGAAAGCGACGCCGCACCTCACCAAGTCTGCGAGTAAGTCGCTTATTCTCGTCCTTTCAGTTGAGGAAAGTATAGACTCGGCAACGTGATTCAATGCTCTCTTCAATGCCTTCGAGAGAATCTCATCAACTTTCGCCGCTGCCTTCCTAGCTAGGCTTACAGCCCTTCTTCTAGTAGATGTAAATATGAGCACTTGGCCGCCATGTTCAATACTGTGTAGAGTCAGATTCAATACGGGATTGCTCACTTTTTTCTGAATCTTCATTGATCCTCCATCCTTGAACTGGATCTCATTGTCCATCAGGACTCCCTCCCGGAGCTTCACAGGCCTCCAGTCGGTAGTCACGGGAATCGCATCGAGCCACTCGGCGATATCCTCCGCGTTGCTCACGGTTGCACTTAGAGCAAGTAACTGCATCTCTGGATTCACTTGTCTTAGACGAGTAAGCACTATTTCAAGAGTCGGCCCTCGCTCCAAGTCATTTAATAGGTGAACCTCATCTGCAACTACTAGTGAAACCTCGTCAAACCACGGTGCCCTATGACGTAGTAGAGAGTCGCACTTCTCATTTGTTGCAACTATTATATCGAACTTTCCAAGCCAAGGATCGCTACTGTCGAAGTCTCCTGTACTTATGCCGACTTTAATCCTTCTCCCGTCCGGCTTCCTCAGATCTTCATACTTCTTAAATTCTGCGTATTTCTCACTTGCGAGGGCTCTTAGAGGTGATAGATAAAGAACTTTCCCTTCTCTTTCCAGTATATGCTTGACAGCGCAGAGCTCAGCGACAAGAGTCTTTCCGGAAGCTGTTGGGCTTGCAAGTAGAAGATTTTTTCCCTCCAAAGCTCCAGCTCTGATGGCTTCTACCTGAGGGGGAAAGAGCTCTCGAATTCCGGAATCTGCGAGGATCTTTTTTGCTTCTTCAGGTATGTCTAGATCTTGGCAGAGCAAAAATCTTCAGCCCTTTTTCAAGTCTTCTTCAGATAGCCATTTCTAGGCTCGTATATTGTGCCCTCTCTGAGAAGCTGACCTATCAGCCTTTCAGCCTCAGCCCTTGTGATATCATACTCCGTTGTGAGCTTCTCTATAAGATCGGATCTCTTAGCTACTCCTGTCTCCCTCTCCATCTCAATCAGAATATTTAGAACTAAACGAAGCTTATCTTGAAGACTCTTAGGCTTCCCAGTCATGATTATGTCGATATCGATCTTGTTGGATGAAACGTCTATGCCAGATTCTTCAAGAGACCTCTTCATAATCGCTATAGCGTGCTCGGCATCCTCAGGAAGCACGCGATCTCTCAAAGCTGCACGAGCTCTGGCTTCGGCTATTCTCACAAGAGACTCAAGCTGACGCGCAGTTATTGCTATTGGAGAGCCTTCAGACTCACTGGCTGAACGCATCTCAAGATAGAACTCTTTAAGCCGCTTCATAGCCTCAGGCGTTAAGATCGGGTTTATGCCTCTAGCATACGCGATATACTTTCTCAGAAGATCCGGAGGAATAATCGGCTCCGCTGGGGGAGCATGCCTCCTATGCATCTCCAAAATATGCTCGCTCATTCGAGCATCGCGTTCCCTTTCCGGAGTATCTCTTAAGACGAATATTAAATCGAATCTTGAGAGTATCGTAACTGGAAGGGAGATATTCTCAGCAACCGTTCTGTAGGCGTCGTATCTTCCGAGAGCCGGATTCGCAGCGGCTAAGATAGCTGTCCTGGCGTTAAGAGTTGCGACTATTCCTCCCTTCGCGATTGAGATTGTATGCTGTTCCATAGCCTCATGTATGGCGACTCTATCTTCAGGACGCATCTTGTCGATCTCATCGATGCATGCTATGCCGCGATCAGCTAGAACGAGAGCCCCCGCCTCCAGAGTCATGCCTCCCGTAGGACTTGGCAGAACAGCTGCGGTTAATCCGGCGGCTGTCGTTCCCCTCCCACTGGTATATAAGCCTCTAGGAGCGATTCGGGGAACATATCTAAGAAGCTGAGACTTCGCTGTTCCCGGATCTCCGATCAGCAGAATATTGAGCTCGCCTCTTATATTTATGTCTGGCAGACGCTTTGGAACTCCTCCGAAGAGCAGATACATTATGGCCTCCTTAATATGTTCATAACCATAGATCGAGGGAGCTATAGACTTGATAATCTTCTCATGAACATTTGGATCCTTAGCTATCTCGAGTATCTTCCGCTCCTCCTCCGGAGTGATCTCTATAGATTCTGGCTCCTTCCCTTTAGTATCGATGAAGTTTGCATCTAAGTAGAGTCCGAATGCTCTCAGCTTTCCTCTTCTCGAAGAGGATCTATCCTCAGCTCTGACTATGCCCACCGCATAGATGCGATCTCCAGGCTGTGCAACATTCACCAAATCCTTACCTATGAGCTGAATATTTAATGATCGGGGAGTCTGTCCGGGAGGCAGATCCTCAGGATACTCTTGGATTCGAATCTCCTGTGAATCGACGAATTCAGATTCTTCCTGAACAAAGTCGAATCTTCCAGTCGATCTACAGTCCGGGTTTGTGCATCGAGATGGAGGAACCAGGAACGTTCCAGTTTGGGGCACCTCTATTAGCTGATCACATCTCCTACATCTGAAAATTGCCTTCGTAACTAGTGGCCTAACATTCGTCGCTCGTATCACGATGCCCTCAATCATGACGAGCTTGCCTATATGCTCGGAACTGAGGCTTCTTAATGGGGTTACGTAGGGGATTCCCCTTATCCTAACGGTGACTCCCCGCTCTCTTATCTTCTCGGCATACTCCGGATCTTGTATTTGCAGTTGATCAAAGGCGGCGTTGTTTGCATATCTCAAATATTCATCTGGCTTTTCGAGTAAGCCTTCCGCCAGTTTGCTATCAGCGACAAGTATATCCTCAAAATCAACAATTAGGGAAGATGAGCCGTTAAGCGCCATTTGGGATATTCTTTCACGGTACTTATCCGATTTTAGGACAAGCTGGAATCTTTCCTGAGGTTTCTCTATAACTATTTCTGTCATTTCATTCTTTCTCCTAAAGAATTCTACTCCTCCACTCATTTATGATACGAGTCAACTCATTGTATAAAGCCGTCTCCTCTGGAGTTAGATTCCTCACAAGTTGGCTCCTCTGGCTCAGAGTGGATGCAAGCGAAACTATCTTTTTAAGCCGGCAACTAACGATATCCTTTGAAAGATTCTCAACATATTCGTATTCCCTCATTTTATCTGGGCTTAGCCTAGAGGCTTTTTTGAGGCTTTCTAGAATCCGTCTCAGTCTGGGATAAAAGTCTTCTGGAAGTGATGAGAGGCTGCTTAGG
Source organism: Candidatus Bathyarchaeota archaeon (assembly GCA_021158305.1). GTDB lineage: Archaea > Thermoproteota > Bathyarchaeia > Bathyarchaeales > DTEX01 > B63. The sequence goes on along the minus strand of JAGGUU010000016.1, from coordinate 20,831 downwards.
GGCTGAATACGTTCCCTATGAAGGATCGGATACAGAGTTGAGGAAGATAATTCCTCATCTTCCCTTAGGCGGACTATACCTTCCTCTTCAAGCCTCTCAGCTACCCAACGTCTCACTTCATATTCGTTTCCTTCCTCAAATGGCCCAACGGTGAAGCCAGCTAACTCAATCTTCGGAGAACTTCTTAAAGCAATCACTCTCGAAGGCTTATTCTCGAACAGATAATCTGCATCTTCGATACTTGATGCTATCTTTTTCTCCGCCAAGACTGATCCTCAGCCTATTAGAGCCCAGAAATATTGATGGAAGAAGGGATATAATAAAGATGCGATGCTTTGGCTTCTTTGAGAAAAACCTTTTCCTAGCCTAAAAATCGGATCGAAGAGATTCTGGAAGGAATAAATTTCCGTTCTGTATAGGCACAGCATGTCTACAAAAATCAACGCAAAAAAATAGAAAACTTACTTAATTTTTTGAAATCTAAATGATTATCATATATGCCAGCAAATTGAAAACTTGAGGAATCGTTCTTAAATGGGAGAGCTTTATTAACATCCATGTATAAGCTCCTTCTGAATATTGTTTTAGAGACTTCTCTTAAGCGACTTATGTGTGTTGGAAGGGAAAGGCTATGCGATTACATATTCACAAGAAGGGGTTTAGAGCTTTAGGAATTTCAGAGAGCTTCGTTAAGGGTGTAAGCAAAGAATCAGTCTTAGCAGGAGTAGTTATGCGGGCAGATATGAAAATTGACGGATTCACTTTTTCCAAGGCAACTGTTGGAGGAATGGATGCGACGGAGAGAATCTTAGAGATGCATAGAAGACTCGGAAGAGATGATATAAATCTTCTTTTGCTGAATGGATGCGTTATAAGCTGGTACAATGTGATAGATTTGCATAAAGTCGCCGGGGAAACAGGGTTACCGTTAATCTGCGTAACGTACAATGAATCAGCCGGATTAGAGAGATACTTTCGTGAACTATTCCCAGAGGATTGGGAACATCGCGTTGAGATCTATCGAAAGAACAAGGATAGAGTGCCTGTGAAGCTCTCCACAGGCCACGTAGTTTATATCAGGTTTATAGGCATGAGGATTGAGGAAGCTAAGGGAGTACTGAATAGATTTACGTTCGAAGGGGCTATTCCTGAACCTTTAAGGATAGCTAGACTACTTGCTAGATCTATAGTTAAAAGCTTGGACGTATCGGCGGGGACCGCATGAGCGCATTTGAGAGAAAACTCGAGGAGATAAATAAGATACTTGAGGAGTTAAGGCAGATATCATCCGAGGGCGCCCTCGTAGTCGTTGAGGGCGAGAGAGATGTCAGATCTTTGAGAAGTCTAGGAGTGAAGGGAGAAATTTTACCTGTGAAAGCCTCCGGTAGGAGTTTTATTGATGTCCTTGCGGAGGTGGAACGGCGAAGAGCAACGGAGGTTATTCTTTTGATGGACTTTGATAGGCGGGGAAGAGAGTGGACAACACGTTTGGCTAAGCATCTAGAAGAGATGAGAGCCAAGCCGAATCTTACCTTTTGGAGGAGACTACTCAGCCTGGCTGGAAGAGACGTTAAAGATATAGAAAGTCTAGCCAGATACATTAAGACCCTAAAGGAAAAAATAGGTAAAGATATATTGAGCGACTGAGAGTTAAAATAGTAAACGTGACTTAAATAGATAATATTCCATGGATATTGTGAGGTGATAGAATTGTCTTCTCAATCTTTCACAGTTAAATATGTTATTAAAGCGAATTTTGAAGTCGAGGGGGTAGTGGAGAAGCCCGATGTTATAGGGGCTGTTTTTGGACAAACAGAAGGCCTATTTGGTTCCGAGCTAGACCTAAGAGAACTCCATAAGACTGGTAGGGTGGGCAGAATAGAGATTGAACTTAAGTCTGAAAAAGACAAGACAAGGGGAAAGATAATAATTCCTACGAGTCTAGATAGGGTTTCAACGGCTATAATAGCCGCCAGTATTGAAAGCATAGAAAGGATAGGCCCCTGTAAAGCCCGCGTCTGGCTGGAGAAGATAGAGGATGTTAGAGAAGTCAAACGTAAGGCGATAATTGAAAGAGCTAAAGAGATCCTCCATCAGTGGAATCTTGAAAAGCAGCCTGAAACAGAGGAGATATTCAGGGAAGTCTCTGAGATCTTAAGGGTCAGCCGCGTCCAGAAATATGGGCCTGAAAAATTGACGGCGGGACCTGACATAGATTCTGCTAAGGAGATAATAATTGTCGAGGGAAGAGCGGACGTCATCAACTTACTTAAGGTTGGAATACAAAACGTTATAGCTTTAGAAGGCGTGAAGATTCCAGAGACTATAATAAAGCTGACCAAGGAGAAGGAAGCAACGGCCTTTCTTGATGGAGATAGAGGAGGAGACTTGATACTTAAGGAGCTTCTTCAAGTGGCTAAGATAAAGTATGTTGCTAGGGCTCCCAAAGGCAAGGAAGTTGAAGATCTAAACGCTAGAGAGATTGAGGAAGCCCTTAAAAATAGGGTTCCAGTTGAGGATCTCCTTAAGAGGAAGAAGAGGAAGAGAAGGAAGATACTTGTTCCTAAAGAGATTGGAGAGGCTGCTAAGAAGTTAGAAGGCACACGGGAAGCGATACTTTTAGACAAGGATATGAATGAAATAATGCGTCTTCCAGTCAGCGAATTAGCTAATAAGCTGAAGGATATGGATAACGTCGACACGGTTGTTTTCGACGGAGTCATAACTCAGAGACTCGTAGATATTGCAAGTGAGAAGAACATTAAGTATCTAGTCGCTGTGAGAATCTCTGATGTTATTAAACAACCACTTAACGTTAAGCTCTTAACCTTCAATAATATATTAGATTAGATGCTTGGAGAGAAGAAGTCAGCAAGCGTCTTCGGCCTTCTTGTTTCAGTAGCTATCAGATCTTTCTCCTTTACGCCAAACATTGAGAGAATCCTAAGAGCCGCCGGGACTATCTGGTTTTTAATGTAGTATTCAACGTCAACATCCTCATAAGAGGCTAGAATATAGGGCTTCGCCCTCTCATAGAGCCTTCCAGAACCCCGTATTATAACGTAGCCCACTTGGTCTCCTGCCGTTAGGCTCCATCCCATTCTCTTCAGAACCTTAGCGGCTTCTACATGAGGCGCGTTCACCTTATACTTTTCCACAGGTCTGGTAAGCGTCTTCCATATCACTAGATCTCTATATGGAATTTTATGCTTTCGCAAGTCGCCTATAAGGGAACGCACGAACTCGACAGCCTTGCTTACAGAATTCTCTTTCAGAACCAGCTCCAAAACATGCTCCTGTGTCGTCTTAGCAACGTTCGCCCAGTCTCCGCGGACGACTTCTAAGCCAACATTATCTAGGCTTCCGTCGGGAAGGAGACCACAATATCGCTTCTTGGCCTCTGTAAATAAGATTCTCTTATAGATCTTCTCAGGCCTTATTTCTAGGCCGAGCTCTTTCTGAATTCTTTTAACGAGCGTCTCGACTTTTTCGGGTTCATACTTTATGAAGAGACTATCGGTATCTCCATATATTATTTCTAGACCTAGCTCCTTCGCCATATTGACACTCTTCATGATCATGCTTCTTCCCCAAGCAGCAGTAGCTTCCGCAACAGGTTTTCTGAACCACCGTGCACCCACCCAGCCTGCATATCCATATGCAGCATTCGTGATCACCTTTACTGCTTTTTGCCTCGCATCTAGAAGACGATAATCTATGCTTCTAGGATCATGCTTCTTCATCGCCTTTTGAATTTCTTCCCTAGCAGAGATCAGTTTTGTCAGGACGATTTTGTAGAAGCCCGGTGGGCTCTTCCGAAATCTATGTCCGACTTCTGGTGCAACGTTTACTTCCACATCCGTCTTTATTGATGGAGGAATATACGTATCAGGAGAAATGTTCTTCTCTATCATTATATTTGGGTACATTGATTTGAAGTCCAGCACGCAGACGCTCTCGTGTATGCCTGGCTTTGGCTTAAGAACCATTCCTCCAGCGTATGGGAGATATCGTTGCTCCAACCGTTCAGGCACAAGTTCACCTATTTTGTATGCTTCTCGAATTAGATACCATTCTATCCTGAATCCGACGGCTGCCTTACCTATGTGGTCGAGTGGTATACCTACGAGCTTTGAGAGCTCAGATGCATACATGAAGAATTTATCGAAGATCCCAAGCAAGCATTCAGCCTTCTCTGAAGCAAAGTTCAGTAGCTCCCGGCGTTTCTCTTCATCATCCCAATAATCTGAATATTCAAGTTCGTGAATTATCTTTTGCTCCTTCAAGTCCTTAACGCCGAGGATGGCGGCCATGTTCTCTAAGGACTTCACCTTAAGCTCGGGAAGCTCATCGGCAAAGTCGAACATATCCATTGAAGCTCGTCCAGTAATTGAGACGTGTCCATAAACACTTCTGTGAGGCTGAGTTCCGGCACGATCGATGAGAAACTTTACTCCGAGAGTTGCAGCTCGATCCGTTAAGTACTGCCAATACTGCTGGTTGGTTTGATAGCCCACTATTATGTCTGGATCGAAGGCTTTAATGTACCGTATGAAAGACTCCATTAATCTTTTGTCATCATACTCTTCAGCCGTGAAAATCTTCTTCTCTCCTTCATTCGTGGCTACGGCGATCACTACTACTGGATCTCTCTCCGGCCTAGGCGATCCTTGAGAGGCGTAACAGATGGGGAAGAAGCTTAGGACTCTAAGATGTGGAATCTTCTCCTTCTCTATTCTTTTCGGTCGGGAACAAGCTGAATAAATTTTGTCAACTTGGAGTCCACGAGCGTTTGGTTCTTCCTCTACTTTAACCTCATGCCACGCGCATGAAGCCATATCGTTATCTATCAGATAACGCATCGAATATCGAATGTCGGTTTCTAGACACTCCTCCACCCCCTCTATCTTCCTTATAGCTTTTGCATATTGAGCAATGAGGTCTGGGTCTTGACAACAGATCCTAACCGCCTTCACGGGTTTTCCGAAAAATCTTTTATCAACAAGTTCAATGCCAGTTATGAATGGAAGATTCCCCTTAGCATTAATTATCCTCTCATAAACCTTTCTCGGATCCTCAGAATCCTTAAGAACAGCATAGAAGTATGGCTGGAAAGATCTATCAATAACCAATACGCGCCTTCCTTTTTCATCGATTCCCCATAACCAAACCTCAGGCTTATGATCTTTAACTTCATAGTTGATGTCAAGCAGCCAAAACTTACAGGTCTCCAGTGCACCTCTCCCCTTCTTAAGCAATTAAGGAATCCCTTCTGGAATAAATAGGTGTTTGTAGAATTAATCCTTTATGACGTTATAACTCTGAGTCTTCTCGGAGCGAAGACGAAACCTCTTTTTATCTTGAAGTGCTAATTATCCCCATATGCTCTAGGGGATTATAAGATGATAATCTCAATTATCGGAGCGGGATCTATAGGAAGCGCCGTGGCGAGGAGCCTAGCAGAGAGCGGCATTGCAAATCGAGTAATTGCTTCGAGGAGACACTCCAAGAAGATCATGCATCTCAGGGATTTTGGAATCGAGGTGACAAGCGACAATAGAAAGGCAGCTAAGGAGGCGGATATCATCATAATATGTGTAAAGCCAAAAGATGTCAGGGGAGTGATCAAGGAGATACGTGAAGAAATAAAGGGGAAAATCGTTATTTCCATGGCTGCCGCTGTTAGTCTAGAATCGCTGAAGAAAAACGCTCCGGAAGCCAAGTTTGTAAGAGTGATGCCGAACCTAGCAGTTCTCGTCAAAGAATCCTTCTCAGCATACTCTACCGATGAAAACATATCCAGTGAGGACAAGACCACGGTTGAGAAAATCTTGAAGGCGCTTGGAAGATTCGTTGAGATAGATGAGAGGATGATGGATGTGATAACCGCGTTGAGTGGATGCGCTCCCGCTTACTTATCGTTCATGATCAGATCGGCTAGTGAAGCTTGTGTGAAGGAAGGGTTACCGGAGGAAATCGCACTAGTCGCCTCTGCTCAATCCCTAATCGGAACTGGAAAACTTCTCTTAGAGGGAAAACTGTCAATATCTGAGATTATGGAGAAGGTTGCAACTCCAGGAGGAGTCACTGAGGAAGAGCTGAAGGAGATGAATAGGCTTCGAATCGCTGAGAATATAGAATCAGCCATAAGAGCGGGGATAGAGAAGTCTAGGAGAATATCTGAAGAGCTGAATCGTTCATTGACGCTGTGAAGACATATATACATCTCTAACCTCGTCAGTCTTAGCTAGATCCCGAAGCCTTTCAACCCCTTTGATCTCTTTTATATACTCGACCACGCTTTTAGGAAGAAGAGATTCCCAATTTATCCCCTTAAGCATTCTATCTCTAATCTCAGCCGCTGAGCATTGAGCCCTCCTATAAAATGGAATGCTCTTAACAGTAAAGCCTGCTTCTATGAAGAGCCTTCTCGTCAATGGCTCGTTAGAATAGACGATGTCGAACTTTGGCACGAGTGAACGGACATGCGAGACCCATATTCCATGAATCTCCAAGTCCGGAACAGGCACGATGTAGTATCTATCAGGGCTTATCCCCGCTTCTGTAAGCGCCAGCCTAATCATGGTTATTCTCTCTCCAGAAGTAAATGGATTCCTCAAAGTGTGGCTTTGCATGGCGCTTCCGATCATAATAATAACCTCGGGTACTTCGCTGAGTATGTACTTGACGGCTTCAAGATGGCCTAGGTGGAAGGGCTGAAACCTTCCCGGATATAGCGCCCTAAGAAAATTCTTTCTGGATGACTCGTTCTTTGCTCTCTGCGTCGTCTTCCTCAACCCCGGCACCCTTTAGTTAAGGGAAGCAACATTTACAAATTTATCGTTTTTGAAGCAAAAACTTTTGCAATCGCAAAAGAGCGAATTGAAGAAGGATAAATTACAGAAGTCTTCAGCTCCCAAATAGGCTGATCAACTTACCTTAAGTGCGGAGGGAAAACTCAGTCCATCTGATAAAATGAAGGAAATATAAAAACACGTAGGATCTCCAGCAGATGTTTTTATAATCTTAAATTTTTCTATGCCGAAGCTGATTTATTATCAATTGATCATGAAGGAAAATCTTCGAGTCAGAGTCAGCAAGTATATGAGCTACCTTCTTAGGCATAACCCTGACGGCTTAGTTATGGATAAGCATGGATATGTTAACTTAAATGACTTGATACGCAAGGTTCGCGAAAAGTTTCCGTGGGTGGATGAGGCTTTCATTCGCGAAGTGGTGGAAGGAAGCGAGAAGCAGAGGTTTGAAATCCGAGATGAAAAGATCCGAGCCTTATATGGCCACTCGATCTCTGTGGATCTCGGATTGAAGGAGGATAATAGCAAGAGAGTTCTTTATCATGGAACAACGCCAGAGGCAGCTTCAAGAATCTTGAAAGAGGGACTGAAGCCTATGGGGAGGAGATGGGTACATCTCTCATCTACCATCGAGGTTGCGAGGGAAGTTGGATATAGAAGAACGAGAACCCCGGTGATACTGGAGATTGATGTGGAGAGAGCTAGAAAAGATGGGCTTAGATTCTATAGGGCGACAGATAAAGTATACCTCTGCCGAGAGATTCCTCCTGAGTATATTAGACGTGTGGATGGGAGGAAGACTGAAGACAACTGTCTAGGCACTTCTTAGGGATTAATCAGAAACCCATTTTGGTGTTTGCGCATTTGGGAAAGAATCTGTCTTTGGAAGATACGGCTTTATATCTATAATTGGTGAATCCTTAAATGCATCGAGTCCTTTTACTGTCAGAATCCCTTCCTTCACATTAAGTAACTTCACTACACAGAATCCTATCGGGTTTGGACGTGAGGGGCTCCTGCAAGCAAATACGCCTTTCTCAATCTTTACTTTATGTCTTCTAGGAAAGACCAGTAGAGTCCGCCTCTCCACATCGCTGTCTCTTAAGTGAAACCAGTATAAGATTATTAAGTGGGAGAAATCTTCTATTCCCCTAAGACCTTCGCGATATTCATTTAGGATCTCTATCTTAGCTTCTTCTCCCTTAGCCTCTTTGACATAACCTATGAATTTGATCTCCCCTTTCATTTTTATTCGTCCCCTTTACCGCCTAAAACGAAATCGTGAAAGAACATTCGACCATTTAAAGCCGTCCTCGTATTGCTTTCCGCGCATTATCACTACTTTACCGTTCTCTGCATCTATGAAATATGTGAAGTGCCAAGACTTTTTTATGAAGATCCATCTTTTCACGCTGGCGTCTCCCTCAACTATCCATAGTCTTCGGCCACTATGAAGATCCATTTCTATTCTTATTTTGGAAAAGTTCACTTCTATTCCGCGGCCGTAATTCTCCCTAAGCTTTCTCAGAATTATCTTTTTAGCATCCTCTGGTGTTTGCACCTTGCCATGCATTTAGAATCCTCTTTTGCGGAAGAGAAGAAAACGCAATTTAATTATTGTAGTGACGAGCTTATTATCTCTTCCCATTAAGAGCCACGGATGCTTATCCGATATCTAGAAAAAGATTTTTCAATATACACCAGCATTTGCTTATGAACAAACGATATTGCACAGCTACAAGGTGTATGCGGATGAAAAGATTAAATTCCTCAGGCATCAGCAGAAAGTTTATTGCCGCCGACCCGAGGAAATGTACAGGTTGTGGACTATGCGAATACGTCTGCTCGCTTGAGAAAGAGGGTTTCCCGAATCCTGCTTTTTCTAGAATAAGGGTTATACGTTTATCTCCCCTACTCAATACAGCTTTAGCTTGCAGATTCTGTGAGGATCCGCCTTGCGTATATGCCTGTCCACGTAAGGCTCTGAAACAATCTGATGAAGGAAAAATGATAATAGTAGAGGAGGAATTATGCGATGGTTGCGGGTGGTGTATCCAAGCATGCCCATATGGCGGCATAATTATGAAGCCAGGCGAGAATATTGTCGCTGTATGCGATCTATGCGGGGGAGAACCTAAATGTTTGGATCTATGTCCCGAAGAAGCGTTAGAGATCGTATCAAGCGATGAGACCATAGATGAGAAGTGGGCTTCTATTTTGAAATCATTACCTAGCGATCTTGAAAGACTCAGTACCCTTGTCAAAAAAGGGGACTTGTCAGAGATCTTCGCGAGAGCCGAGGAGAAAGCTAGAAACTTGGAAAGGAAGCTTGAAGAACTAACTGTGAGAAAGCCTCTTTTAAGAGGCTTCCGTTCCTAATCTGCTGTCTGAACTATGCATAAAACTTCGTAGCGAGCATTTTTAGTAATCACGGAAATGCTGACTGATGCGCCAATATCTTCTAAACGTATATTATCCGGATGCTCTATGTAGATCACAAGTGTGTAGCCGGAAGGCAAAGTTAAGTCTCCATTAGCCTGTGTAAACTCCGTGGAGTTTCCCGGCGTATACTCAAACATGCTCCAGTCGTTTCCGCTTGCATTCGGGCAATTTAAAGCATCGATGGATATGAGCGTACTTCTGAAATAATGGATGGTTGACCACGGCGCTTCCACCCCTCTGATTTGGATCTCATCTATGAGCACATCCTTCCCGCCCACATTATCGATCTGCAAAGCCGCAAAAGAAGTTCCATCATTGTAGACCCAGATATGCTGGTTTGAGATCATCAGAATCTCTGTTTCAGCTTGGCTTCCTATAATCTGGTATGCATACATGACGACTCCGCCTGTTAACATCACCGGGATCACTAGAAGAATCATAGTTGTGACTGGCTGACTTAGCCCCTTTATATCTCTCAGTAACCTCATGGCAATCAATGAATAGCTGATATATCGTTATTAATAGAATTGCGAAAGAATATTCATGAATTTAGTTACGGAAGAATCTTTCTGAAGAGTGATGCTTGGTGAAAACTATGTTTTAGGAAAAAATATATGGATGGATAATCCATCCATATATGTTATGACGATCTCTCCTAAAAAGATAAGTTTCACCGGAATAATGACGGCGCTCTGCATAGTAACGAACTACATGTTAATAGGAGTGCCGAACGTCAAATTCATGGATTTATTTGTCTTCGTTAGCGGCTATACGATGGGGATGCTTTCTGGTGCTCTTGTCGGCGTTCTAACATGGCTTGTATATGGAACTTTTAATCCCTATGGCTTCAATCTGCCGACTTTAGCGGCTACATGTACTGGGGAAAGCATCTATGGAATTATGGGAGGAATCTTGTCTGGAAGGCTGGATCTGAAGACTGACAGATTAAGATTTCATGAGGAGTTCTGGAAGGATAATTTAATACTCGGAGTGATAGGTTTTCTTCTCACGTTTATATACGACCTCTTTACGAATATTGTGACGGCTTTAGTTTTTGAGATTCCGCTTATCGCCTGCTTGGTTGCAGGCATACCATTCGCATTGATCCATGAAGTTTCAAACTTCATCATATTCTTCCTTCTTGGGAGCGTAATGATCAACACTATTCAAAAATTATGTGAGGTGAGGAGAAATTAAGAGTAGAAATGTGTGGTTCTATGCTTCATTAATACTACTCTGCGGCTTGATCGCATCAACTTATCTAAGCGTATACTATTACGACGAAAGCGTGAGATATCAGAGCCTTTACAGAGAGGCTGTTGAGAGACTGAATCATCTGAAAACACACATGTTCATCAATGTTCTAATTGACTATGGAAATGGCACAGAGATCTGGTATAATGAGACTGAGGTGCCTATTGGTAGCTCGTTGCTCGACGTAACTAGGAAAGTGGCTAAGGTAGATTATCAACTCTTCCAGTATGGGGCGTTCGTCACGGCTATTAATGGAAGAGGCGGAGACCCCGGCTACTACTGGATGTGGTACTTTTGGAACTCCACCTCGGGAAAGTGGGAGATGGGACCCGTCGCAGCTGATGCTTACATCCTTCATCACGGAGACACTGTTTCATGGGTTTATGAGAAAGCATCATGGTAGAAATCAAAGTTTACTCGTGATGATCCAAAGCGCCAAATAGCAGAGCTTCCAGAATAGTGTATCCGGAGCTAGCGCTTAATTATGAATCGGCAACTAATTCTCCATCAAATCTAAAGGCGGAAACCTAACGGAATAGACTAATTCTGGCATTGCGCCTTGATCTGCTGGAGATTCGCTAAAGGATGTAACGGCAGATGATTTCAGCTTTCATCATGAAGAGGCGAATACAATGGATCTTTTAGTCTCTAGAAGCCGATGCCATGCCTTGAACGCCATTCTCTAATATACTCGGCGACTTCGGCGACTGGAGCCACCCATATCCTATCCTTGTAGGAGCCGAGAAAATCGAGGAGCTCTCCGAAATCCACATCTGAGACTGATAGATGTCCCTCATTTATTCCGTGGAATGTTAAGATTCCCCATCTACCTTGAGCATAGGCCCTCATGACATAGCCGATCATCTCAGCTCCGCTCATACCCTCAACTGGCCATGACCAGAGATAATGGAGGTCGCATGCAAGTGGGGAGTTTGCGACTCTCTTACTTACGCCTACTCCCCTCGCGGCGATGAAGTATCGGGCTACTATCGGAACGTAGCTCTTACGCTTCTTCCCGTATCCGACGAACTCTTGATAGCATGGATAGGCAAAGGTCCAGCTTCTCTGTTCAGGAAAGACCTCGCTAAGCCTCCTCTGAGCCTCAACTAGATCCTCCTCTATATCTTTAAGGCTTACATTCTCTAATCCTCGAGAGGTAGGCTCCCCTGAGAAGTTGCATGAACATAAATGTGATAGACTATGATTGCCGATCTCATGTCCAGACTCGAATACTTCACGCCAGGGAGCAAGATTCCTCCTCCATTCTCCGCAAGGATTCAAATAGAAGGTTCCTCGAAGCCCAAACTTATTAAGCAATGGAACGGCTATCTTCAGCTGCGATGCTAATCCATCATCGAATGTAAGCGAGACTGCACATCTATAACTTTTTGGCCAAGAAAAGTTGCTCTTCATCCTCTTCACCGCATATACCAGCAGTCAACCATCCATTAATGATGTATTTCACCATTAAACCCTAAATATCAGTTGAGGATTCTGTTAACTTGTTGGTATAACGTTTTGGGATATGTGAAGTTTGCCTGATAGGGCAAAGTTTGGCGTAGCGAAGTCACATACTCTCCTGTTATCCAAATGCGTTAGCACCGAAGTAAAGCGGAGCCCGCCGAGAAATTAAACTTGTTTTTCTCTTATTAAAAAAAGGCTATTGACTATTGAAAATATTAACCCCGTTGTATAAAGAGGAAGAATTGTCGCGGTTAAATCACAGAATGAAGGTTATGCTGAGCTTCTGAGAAGATAATAGGATCTTAATGGATCTTTCGGCTCGCTCTAACGGGTAAAGGCTCTGTTAATCGGCATATTATTCTATTTCTTCTATCATTAATCCATGAATAGTATGCTCTATCTAGGTTCTTGAATGTGAGAACATAATCTCTTATGAATCTCGCATGCTCCCTAATTAGTTCCTCTGCAACTTTATGAGTGAGATTCCCCCTCTCTAGGAGAGCCTCCAAGATCTCTAACGGCTTGAACAGATATAGCCTCTCCGCTGATCTAACCTTAACTTTATGACCAAATCCCCTGAGGATCCTCGCCATCCTCCATCCTGAAAGGTCAGCTATGCATATAGAATCGCCTCTAGCTTTAAGGCTTATGAATTCAGCCTCCTGCTCCGTTGCTTCAGGTCTAATATGCCCCTTGAGAACGCTGATCCACTCGTTAACATCAATTCTGCCAGTAACGTTCGTTTTGAAAGTTAGCCTTGCGATCCTAACCGCGGCCTCGAACAACACATGGTAGTAATCGACATCTACGTAACAGTAAGCCTTTATTGGCTTGTCTATTCTTCCGAGTATCTTCAATAGAGGCTCATTAAGGTAAAGCCATGAAGTTATGGATTCGGGAATAAGCTTCATTCTTCCTATCTTGCTGATCAACTCTTGAAGCGAGATGGATCTCGAAATATACTCTGAAATTAGGGATTGAAGGTTCATGGGTAAATTTAGGAAGATCATGTCATATCTGAAGTCGGCTAGGATTTCAGCTGCCTTCTCAGCCGAGGATCTAAGGCTGGGAACTATTAGAACATCTATTCTCGACATCAATGAGAAGATGCTCCGAAAATTAGATTTGAGCTTTACTATCTCGAAAGGTTTTTAATGCCTACTATCTAGTTAGGTCTGAAAGAGGATCAAGTGGAAGTTCCAGTATAAAAAGAAACTACTTCCAGTATGCTGGGAGGCTATACTTTTCCGTCGATGTTAATTGCCTATCATATCAAGCATCGACTGCAGAATGTGAAGTGAATGGAACGTCGAGGAGACGATGATTTCTCTCGCATGAAACGGCTTGGAATCAACACCATTAAATTCTTTATCTTCTGGCATGGCCTTTGAACACGGGCCGAGAGAATGTGATGGGGAATCTTTAAGGAGGCTCTCCGAGCTCTTAGAGGCTACCGTAAAGATAATCTCAGCGTTTATAGGTGATGTAGTCGGGATCTACAAGAGCCTCTATACGAAATATATCGTATTTTCTCTCTGCTCCTCAGACATCTGAATGATTAACCATCAAGCTTTCTGAGTCTATTAAGGAAGTGGGAGTTATGTTTCTGGAGATGAAACTCGAATCTTAACTGGATTGCTGGTCGTTATCTCGATGCCCACGTGATGTGGATGGTTCAGTCCAATATGAGTGAAGGTAAGGGTCGCCTACCCGTCAATAGTGACTGTCTGACTTTGAAACTATAGGTGGAGGGAAGAATATACGTTTGGCATAGGAAGCCGGGCGGATCTTTAATCTTGTTTGGAGAGAACACTGTTCGTATCAAAAAGACCAATTCTTCGGTCTCGTATATTCATTAATGTTTCCATGTAACCCTTTCTTAGGAGCCTCCATCAATAAAGTTTCTCTAAGTAAGACTGCTGAAGCTTTTGGGAATCAGCCCTCTCAGCAAGTAAGCTTTTTATATTAAAAGTGGAGAACGTGATGATATAATGCTACGAGTCGGCGGTTAGTCTATGGAGCCAAGTAAGAAGCCACTAAATGTTCTTGTAAAGGAAATAAACGCCTATATTGGCATAGTACTCAAGAATGGAGTCGAGTACAGAGGTACAATGGTCCACTGTGATAACTACATGAACATAATCTTGGAAGGCGTTTCTGAGCACTATAATGGTCAGCTAGTCGCCCATTATGGACAAGTGCTCCTCAGAGGAAACAATATACTCTACATAATTCTCAATGCCACTCCCAAGAAAGAAGCGAATCATCCCGGCAAGTAATATGCTTAATCGATAAGTCTAAAAATGCTGGCTTTCATTATCAGTTTAATGATTACTTATGCTAAAGACTATGAATCATAATATGGAGTGAAGCCGGGCATAGTCTGATTTTCGGAGACATTAAATGATTTAACAAGCCTCATCAGAAGAAATATATAAGAAAAACCTTAAGTCTGCTTGTAAAATCTGCCTTAGGAGGCTTGATGATGGAGAGGCTCCTAGGAGTTATAGTCAGTTATAGGAGAGGACCGAAGACCCAGAAGCCTAAGGAATGCCTCTTAAAGTTTCCACACATCAGGTCTTCGAGTGAAGCCTCAACATTGATTGGGCGGAAGGTTGCGTGGCCTCCGAAGGAGAGAAAATGTATAGGCAAGATAGTCTCTACTCATGGGAATAAGGGTCTTGTTAGAGCTAGATTTAGAAAGGGCGTTCCGGGAGAAGCATTAGGAAGCTTTGTAGAATTAATCGGATAAGACGTATCTTTTGAGGGTTACAAACCTAATTGGGCATTTTTCTCCACATCTATATAGTTTCGAGGTGAAATTAAGTTTATTCAGTTAGGCCTCCTGAGGAGATTCCTCGCCATCTCTAGGCACAGTTTATAATCGTATATTTTTTCTCCGGTTTCTTTGGCTTCTCTAAGGATCTCTAGCTCCAATCTACATTTAAGCCGGCCAATGGTTACGGGGCCTATTCCGAACATGTCTGGATAGATCTCTCTCATATCATCTTCTGGCTTTATGCCTTCTATCCCCGGAGGCGGAACTGCGTTCACATCAACCATAACCTTCCCATCCCCTATCTCTTTTAGAATGCTCCTATCTATCACTTGAATTCCAGGAGCCGCCGCACAGAATATAATACTGGCTTCTCTGAGAAGACGTGTTTTCTCCTCATGTCTCGGCGCATAAACCCCGTGAATATCAACATTGTATCTCTTAAGCAAAAAATTTTCCACCTCTTTGATGTACTCCTCTCCATTCGGTCTGTTCGGATTCGTGCTTGCGATGGTAGCTTTACATCCGAGTTTTGCTAGAAGAACAGCGGCGATTCTGCCGACGGGTCCCGTTCCAAGGATAACGCATCTCTTATTTTCTAGCCTTCCCAGCTTACTAGTCAAGAGAGCATGCTCGGTTTTTGCTATCATAGCTGCAGCTGTCGTGTAAGCGCCTCCCGGATCTATTATGATAGATGAGACTGGCTGAGGAACCTTGATATTCTTGACAGCTTCTAGGACTGCCTCAGCCTTTTCCAAGTCTTTTCCTCCAATAAAGAAGGATGTAAATCTTGATCTTCTCGGCCCTCTAGAGAAGAGCGCATCTTGAACGAGCCTTTCCGCATCTTCCGGGGTTACATTCTCGTATAGCACTACCGCATCGAATCCAGCATCATATGCCATGCATATATCGAAGGAGCTACTTTTGCTTCCAGTGTCAAAGATAAATAGTATTGATTTTTCCGATGTATGATGAATTATTCTTCCACTAGTTCTCTCATTCCTTAACGGCTTAACTTTTGAGTCCTTCAATTTACTTCACCTTTCGGATAAACAGAGGGTATAATATGCTTTTCCCTACATTTCGTTATCTAAAATTTTTTGTAGCGATACATTTTTATATAGAAGGGTCCTTACCTAGAACTGCAAGGATGAAGCCCTTTATGATAATTAAGGATCCAAAGGTTGCGAAGCTCTTCGCTGATGAAACAAGAAGGGAAATACTCCACAACTTAAGACATCGGGAGATGACATCTTGTCAGCTTGCGAAGATACTCGGCAAAAATGTCTCCTCAATATCGCATCATCTCTCCATGCTTGAGAAGGCGGGACTTGTGAAGCAGACCCGAACGCTTGTTAAAGGGAACCTCATCGAGAGATATTATCGAGCCTCAGCCCAGAAGTTCATTATCTCCTATACATTAAGCGAGGGATTAGCCCCTGGATCCGAGGACGTTTCGAAGTGGAAAAGGGAAATATGTAGAGGCGCCGTTGAGAAGGCAGGTCTGTTCGGTTTTGAGATTCCTGAAGAGAAGAAGAGTAAAGTACAACGCTTAGTTGAAAAGTATGCTTCTCTAAAGCATGCTACGTTAGAGAACGTGATCTCGAGACAGAAGGATTCATCCGAGATCATTAAGCCGGAGATGAGACTTCTAATATCACTTCTAACAGATGCCTTTTTATCCCAAAACGATGAGTACCTCCAAGTAATCCGGGAGATTTGTAGTGAGATAGGAATAGAACGGGAGGATGCTGAATAAGCCCATGGCGTTCATAAGCAAGCTTGCCAGGTATATAATCAGAAGATGGCATCTGCTCATATTCATGATAATCTGCACATTGCTTACTACTTACATAAACATCTATATTCCACGTCTCGGAGGGCAAGTTATAAAAAATATACTTGAAGCCAGAGACTTCAACGCGCTAGTTTGGCTTGTTATTCAGATCGTCGGTTTCACAGGAGTGTTAGGCATATTATCGTTTTTATCACGATATACGAATGGATATTTCTCGCAGAAGATTGTTTATGAGATTAGAAATGATGCTTTCAGATCCATACAGAGACAATCGCTTGCATTCTTCAATAAGACTGATACTGGACAGTTAATATCTAGGGCTACAACTGATGCTGAGAGAATAGGTCGGTTCCTCGGCTTCCAGTTTAGAATGCTCATTGAAACATCATTTCTCCTCGTCGGCGTAGTAGCCTCGATGGTCATGATAGATTTAGAGCTAACATGCATCTCGTTGGCGCTGCTCTCCCTAATCCTCGTGAACTTCTCGCTTTTCGGAAAGAAGATCAGACCCGTCATAAGCGAGTCCCGAGGACACTTTGCACGTTTGACATCGGTGCTTTGGGAAAGCATCTCTGGAATAAGGATCGTCCGAGCCTTCGCGATGGAGGATTACGAGAGAGAGAAGTTCAAGAAGCCCAACGATGCCTATTACAGATCTATGATGAAAGCTGCTAGTTTAAGGGCTACGTTTATTCCAATAACCGGTTTGATAGGCGGATTAATGATAGCGACGGTCTCTTGGATAGGCGGCTTGAGGATCATAGAAGGCAAAATGGGCGTGGATACGCTTTATGTCTTCAGCTACTACGCCGCTATGTTAACGAGGCCCATGCGCCTGATCGGCATGATATGGACTGGTTATCAGCGGATGGCGGCTGCCGGCGAGAGAGTCTTTCAAATAATAGAGGCTGAGCCAGAAGTTAAGGATAAGCCGAACGCAATTGAGCTGAAGAGCTTGAAGGGACACATAAAATTTGAGAATGTCTATTTTGGATATGACAAGAAGCCTATTCTGAAAAATATTAATTTAGAGATTAAGCCCGGAGAAACCGTTGCTCTTCTGGGACCAACGGGCTCAGGTAAGAGCACAATAATCCACTTGTTGATGCGATTCTATGATGTTACGTCAGGGAGGATACTCATTGATGGATATGACATAAGGGACATAAAAATAAGGTCGCTGAGGAAGCATATAGGCGTCGTCTCTCAAGAGATCTTCCTCTTCAATAAATCGGTTAGAGAGAACATATCATTCGGAAAACCGGATGCTTCCATGGAAGACATCATTAGAGTGGCGAAGATCGCGCAGGCCCATGACTTTATAGTAAAGCTACCTAACGGATATGACACTGTTATCGGTGAGAGGGGTATAGATCTCTCCGGGGGTCAGAGACAGAGAATAGCGATAGCTAGGGCTTTGCTACTAGACCCTAAAATTTTAATCTTGGATGACTCAACCTCAAGCGTTGACGTAGACACGGAGTATGAGATTCAGAAGGCACTAAGCGCATTACTCAAGAATAGAACGACAATAATCATAACTCAACGTATCTCAACTATCCGAAACGCTGACAAGATAGTTGTCATGGATAATGGCGAGATAATCGAGGAGGGAAATCATGAGAGTCTAATGGCGAAGAAGGGAGCGTATTACAGACTCTACCAGACACTGTATGAAGCGCAGAAAGAAGTTCTGGAAGCCGTTGAGGCTCGAAAGAAGCTTGAGAAGGAGAAGCTTATTTTGACGCGTGACGGAGGCGAATAAGCATGGGATGGCACTTCCATCATCGTCATCCACCATTAGAAAAAACTGCTGAGAGAAGAATGCCTGCCAGAGTGATCTTTATGAGACTGCTTAAATACCTGAGTCCATATAAGGGCTGGATAGCAGCTGTAGTCTTATCGGTGATAGTTACATCCATAACTGATATCGCGAGTCCATATATTCTTGGTCGTGAGATAGTCTCCCGATATATACTGCGGGGAGACCTAGAGGGTCTAAAAGCAATAATAGCTATCTTCATTGGAATTCAGGTTGCCAACTGGATCGCAAATACTGTGCGTATGTATGGTTTGGGGAAGATAGGGCAATCTCTACTCTTTAGGATTAGGGAAAAGGTGTTCGAGCATCTGCAGGAGCTGTCATTCAGCTTCTTCGATCGCTCAGACACGGGTGATCTGATCTCCAGAGTGACAAATGATACAGACGCGATAGGTGAAGCCTTCACTTCAGGTCTCATTCAAGTAGCAAGCGACATCTTGATCCTCTTCATGACCGTAGCCGTCATGTTCAGCATCAACGTTCAGCTAAGCCTTGCCTCGATGATAGTTGTGCCCATGATAGTCGCGATCGCCATCATCTTCAACTCAAAGTTTAGGGCTGCCTATCAGATGCAGAGAACTAGAATCTCAAATGTTACATCGAAGCTTCAAGAATCCATCTCCGGCATAAGGGAGATACAATCCTTCACCAGAGAGAGGGATGCGATGAAGGAGTTTAGAAACGCGAACCTTGAAAACTTCCAAGCGAATCTTAGAGCAACCAAGGTTTGGGGAACCTTCTTTCCAACGATACAGCTGATGCAAGCTATCGGCATAAGTATAGTGATACTCTACGGCGGATGGCTCTCTCTTAATGGAGCCCTCGGCCCTGTTGAGGATGCTGTTGGAACATTAATAACGTTCACGCTTTATGTCGGAATGTTCTTCGGCCCCATCTTCGACCTAACGAACTTCTATAACACGATCCAGTCTGCCTTCGCAGCTGCAGAGAGGATCTTTGAGATACTCGATGTGGAACCGGAGATAAAGGACAGTAAGGATGCTGTTGAGATCCCGAAAGTAAGAGGAGAGATAGAATTCAGAAACGTAACGTTCGGATACAATTCGAAACAGCCCGTTCTACATAACATCAGCTTCCACATTAAGCCTAAGGAGACTATTGCTCTTGTAGGTCCAACAGGGGCTGGAAAAAGCACAATAGTTAAGCTACTATGCAGATTCTATGACCCGCAGAAGGGACAGATACTGATAGATGGATATGACATAAAGAAGATTAAGAGGAGGTCTCTCCGCAGACAAATGGGCATAGTCTTGCAGGAGACATTCCTATTCTCCGGAACGATCATGGATAACATAAGATATGGAAGGCCTGATGCAAGCGACGAAATGGTCATGGCAGCGGCGAAGCTCGTCGGCGCTCACGAATTCATAGAAAGGCTTCCAGATGGATATAACACCAAGATTGGAGAAGGAGGAGCAGGCCTTTCAGCTGGACAGAAACAGCTAGTAGCGTTTGCGAGGGCTCTGCTGAGGAATCCAGCTATA
Source organism: Candidatus Bathyarchaeota archaeon (assembly GCA_021158305.1). Lineage (GTDB taxonomy): Archaea > Thermoproteota > Bathyarchaeia > Bathyarchaeales > DTEX01 > B63. Next base: position 955 of record JAGGUU010000016.1, on the reverse strand, counting down.
TTAATCCTGGATGAGGCTACATCTAGCATAGATCCCTACACGGATCTACTCATAAGAAAGGCGATGAAACTCCTTCTCAAAGATAGAACATCAATAATAATTGCTCATAGACTATCAACTGTTCGAGATGCTGACAGAATATTCGTCATAGATAATGGAAGAATCGTTGAGGAGGGAAATCATGAGGATCTTTTAAGGAAGGGTGGGCTTTACAGCCGATTATATGAGATGCAGTTTAAGGAGCCAAGCGCTGAGGCTATCGCTTCCTCTTCTAGAAAGCGGAAGTAACAGCTTCCTTTAGGATATAATAGTCTGTACATTCCATCCATGTTATCTTTCCCTTTAGGTATATTTCGCGTTGCGGAGCTTTCTACGCGCAGCCTCCACTCCCGAATCTTCAGCCTCATATCCTAGATCCCTCAGTGCGTTTTCAAGAGCATTTATCGTTATTATAGTCTCTCGATCGGAGATCATCCCCATACATCCAATTCTCAAGGTCTCCTCTCGTATCTTTCCTGCTCCTCCAGCTATCACAACGCCGTAATCTTTCTCCATACGCCTTCTTAAGACATCCCCGTCAACTTTCTCAGGTTTTCTAAATGTTATAACGGTGCGTGACCTGACGGATTCTTCGGGGAAAATCTCGAGTCCTAAAGCCTCAACTGCCTCATAGAAAGCTTCGCTACAAATCCTATGGCGACTGAATCTTCTTTCTAATCCTTCCTCTCGAATCATCTTTAGTGCCTCGTCTAGTGCGTAGAAGAGCGGGATAGCTGGGGTGAATGGAGTCTCGTCTTTCTCTCCGAATCTACGCATCATCTTCATGTCGAAGTAGAATGGTCTCTGAACGGCTTCAATGGCTTCCCAAGCCTTCTCACTTATCGAGAATAATGCAAGCCCCGGAGGGCATGCAAGACATTTTTGACTTGCAGATACGCAGATATCTATGTTCCAT
>JAGGUU010000058.1 GCA_021158305.1 Candidatus Bathyarchaeota archaeon | reverse complement strand
GCATCCTTTACACTTATTTGGATCGATTTGATATCTTACAAATGCTTTACATACTAATGCCGGGCAAATTTTCTCTTTTATGTGCGCAACATATTCATCTTTAAAGTATCTGAGGGTTGTAAGTACCGGATTGGGAGCAGTTCGACCTAAAGCGCAAAGACATGTCTTTATCATCACGGTGCTTATCTCTCTTAAAAGGTCAAGGTCTTTCATTTCTCCTAAACCGCTGGTTATTCGGGTTAATGTTTCATACATTAATCTAGTTCCAATTCTTCCGGGAATGCACTGACCACATGACTCAGCCATCGTGAAGGATAAGAAAAACCTAGCTATATCAACCATGCAGTTTGAATCGTCTATAACAACTATACCACCTGAACCCATAATTGCCCCGGCTTCTTGAAGCGTTTCGTAATCTAATGGAAGATCGAGCATGCTTGAAGGGATGCATCCGCCACTCGGTCCACCTACTTGAACAGCTTTAATCTTTCTACCTTCTGGAGGGCCTCCAGCCATTCTGTATACTAAATCTCTTATGCTGGTTCCTATTGGTACTTCATAGGCTCCCGTTCTCTTAACTGACCCGACTACACAGTACATTTTGGTACCTTTACTTTTTTCAGTTCCTAAAGCAGCGAATTTCTTCCATCCATCGCTCATTATCGTTGCTACGTGGGCTAATGTCTCAACATTGTTTATTATTGTTGGTTTATTCCAGAGTCCTTTAACCGCGGGGTAGGGCGGTCTCTGTCTGGGCGTGGCCCGCCCGCCCTCTATAGCAGATATCATAGCTGTTTCCTCGCCACATACGAAGGCTCCTGCGCTCAAAAAAACTTCTACATCAAAATTAAAGCCGCTATTAAGGATATTTTCGCCTAAAAAGCCGCTTGCATAAGCGTCTTCAACAGCTTTTGAGAGTCGTCTGGCTGCTAGAGGCTTTTCAGCTCTTACAAATATGAAGCCTTTCTGTGCGCCTATAGCATATCCAGCTATTATTAAACCCTCTAGAATTCTATGTGGATCAGACTCGGCGAGAAGTCTATTCATAAAAGCGCCCGGATCTCCTTCATCGCAGTTTGCAATGGCATATTTCTCGTCGCCTGGTTGCTCCCGGCATATTTTCCATTTAAGCCATGTTGGAAATCCTGCTCCCCCACGCCCTCTGAGTCCAGATTTTTTGATCTCTTCTATTATTTCCTCAGGTTTCATGCTTAAGCTTCGCTTGAGACCGCGGTAGCCTCCAAGAATTATGTAATCTTCTATTGATTCAGGATTTACGATTCCACAGTTGCGGGAAACCCATCTAACCTGATACTTCCATGAATCAAGTTCATCAAGTGTTGGAACATCTTCTTTCTTAATTCCGTTAACTCTAAACCTTAGGGCATAGGCTTGCGAGAGATCGCCTGAAAGATAATTTGAGATTATTCTTCCAACATCTTCTGGCTTAACTTTAGCATAAATAGCCGGTGGATAACCTACTCTTGCAAGTTCGATCCAAGGATCTATAAAGTCAAGTCCCATACACCCAACTATTGTTACCTCAGCATTAACATCTCTCGACTTGACTTCTGCTAATACATTTTCATAAATTTTCTCAGCGCCACCAGCAACAGTGCAACTAGCTATTGGAACTTTAATTTTGAACCCCGTCTTACCGTACAAAATTTCTTTTGGTATGACCAACATGAATCGTCACCTCTTTCAAAACTTTTACCCTATACTCATTGATGATTTTCTTTAGTAGCATGGGAGTTACATGCCCATAAAGTCGTTTATAAGAGCCATCGCTACTCATAATCATAATCACTGGCGCTAAGCTGCAACAACCGAAACATCTAGCTGACTCAAGACTAAACATGCCATCCTCGGTTGTATGCTTATTAGAGTCTAAACCGAGCAGAAGTCGAAGAAACTCATAGTTATTCATATTTCCCTTTGCGTGGCATGCCGTTCCCATACATACAAGGATCACATATCTTCCAGGAGGCTCTAACTTAAACTGATGATAAAATGTAGCTACTCCATACACTCTACTTAATGGAATGTTCATGAATTGTGATATTGCTTTCAATCCCGCCTCTGGCAAATATCCATATCTATTTTGAACAGCTTGTAATATTTTTATTAGATTATTTCGAGAGCTTTTGGATGTGATCTTTGAGACAAATAAATAAACTTCGTTTTTTGAAGGAATATTAGAAGAAGCGAGAAGCGTTGTGGCAGATTTATGCATTCTTTCATCCCTATCTTATTATTGTCCTCAGACAATCCTGAAGGGACTCTCTTCCTTTCTTTCAAGCATTTTCCTGTATTTTAAAGGGGTGATTAAATCATCAAGATCACTTTCAGGATCTATGACGATAATTACTATCCAGCCTTTTTCGTAGGGACTTGCATTTATTATCTGCGGATTATCCATCACCTCGCCGTTTATTTCTGCAATTTCACCGCTCATAGGAGCTGCAAGATCGAAGGCTACGCATTCACACCTCATAAGGTCCAGATTTGCATAGAGTTTTCCATAAACCGTGCCAAAAATCTCATCAGCTTCAACTCTATTACCCACAGTTACATTCTTAGAAATCTCCACAAGAGATACTTCTTTAAGGAATTTTTGAGCATAATCTGTAATTCCTATCCTAAAGTTCCGATCAGAGATCTTTTTAGCCCACATGTGTTTCCTAGTGTAGTATCTATCTTTTTTAATGTGGATCTCTCTTCCCTCACATTGAACTACGTATTCGTCTTCTTCATCCTCCATTCCCAGACTTAATCCGGACGTTTTTTCCAACATTTTTACCACCATCATACAAGGTAATGCATATAAGTAAATACTTTATGCTATTAAACTATTAATGTATATATAAAAGTAAAAAATGTAAAAACTTTAAGTATTTTAAAGAAAATACATATATATTCAAGTAAAAACAATAAATGGTTTAGGGTGTGTATGCATGGAATCCAGAAAGGTTCAACGTGTAGGCAGTTCCACTCTAGTTGTTTCCCTCCCCAGTAAATGGGTAAAAAAGGTAGGCTTAAAACAGGGAGACCTAGTTTTCCTTAATCAGGAGGATGATGGAAGTTTAAGGCTAATAGTATCTAAGCAAACCATTGAAAAGAAACCTCCTGTAGCTGAAATAGATGCGGATCTCTGCGAAGACCCCAATCTGCTACGTAGGATTCTGGCGGGAATTTATGTTCTCGACTATTATGTGATTAAAGTGTCTTCAAAAACTCGTCTGAAGAAGGAACAAATAGATGCCATTAGAAAACTTACTCGCGATCTTATAGGAATAGGCATAATGGAAGAAACACATAATCAGGTAATAATAGAATGCTTTATAGATGCAGCTAGGTTTCCTATTCATACATTAGTTAGAAGACTTTACATAATTGCCTCCACCATATATAAGGAGGCTATAGATGCCTTTTTGGAGTCGGATACTAGCCTTGCAGAAGATGCCATATATAGAAAACAAGAAGCAGACACGATGTTTTGGATAATTACACGCCTATTAAACATATGCCAGAAAGATAAGAGCATGATTAAAACAATGAAGATGGAAGATCCCGTGCAAGTTTTATGGTATCAGCTCATCACTCACTTTTTAAATCTTATTGCGGAGTGGGCTAATAAATTTGCTTTAAAAACCATCGAGTTAGGGGAGAATCGTGGAAGAATTGGAACACAACTATTAAATGAAATTCTCGAGCTTAGCAAAAGTTCTTATGGTATTTGCCACAAGGCTATAGCTAGCTTCTTCTCTAACGATATCAATCTAGCAAATGAAGTTATAGAAACTTATAGCAGAATTCAAAAGAAAGAGGAGGAACTGCAGAAAAGAATATGTTCTCACGCTTATTTACATAGAAAATCCTTCTCTGTAAGCAAATATTTCAAAGGTAAAGAACCAATAGATCCATGCATGATCACACAAATAAGCTTCTTAATCTGGAGCGCTAGGAGAATAGCTGAACTGGGATCACAAATAGCGGAAATATCCATCAATAAAGCTCTCTGCAAAAACACAAAAATTGTAAGAAAAATTTCACAATAAGGGATTCTCTTCATGTGCTCCTCCGGCATACCTACTATGCGATTCTTCACATAATCCTCCTTCTTTACATCGGCGGGTTTGAATCTTAGGCTCCATATGGCGTTTTTTATCTTGTAATATTTTCCCTCATAGCTTAGTTTATCCTCAGTCCACATCTTCTAATTATTACAACAGCCTCTCTCAGCTAGTTTATTCGAACACCAGCCTTTGGAAAATCTACGCCATAAGCTACGTACTCATCCCCCTTCCAAACGGCTCCTATACCAAAATCGAGCCTACCGCCAATTATAGCATCGAATGTAGCCGCCATCCCTAGCTAGAATCGGAGGGTATCTGTAAGGGTTGCGAAGCACGATATTGCCGAATCTTAAACGTTTCGTAACGGCCCCGGAGCTGTCTCGTAATCCAAGCCTCAAGATAAGCATTGAAGTCCGAGGCTGACGAAGAAATGTTCAGGTAGCCAGAACGAATTCGGATCCTTGCGAATCGCATAGCTGAGCTATACGAGGCAGTTTAGGGTAGCTATCCCTAAATGTCATGGGTATGTTAACTCCAAACCTTAAAGAATCAACCATACATATCAACTTCGCAGAATTCAACACATCCGAGTGATAAGCCTTTTAATGGATGTTCATTTCTCCTCGTTTCCTGCCACTCCCTATAGATATTCCTTAAATACACTGTTTCTGTTTTCTGTCAAGCATGAACGCGGAGCCGAAAGAGATGTCGGAAACGACGCAGTCTTTCAATGCTGAGTTAGACGTTTAGTAGAGTTCAGGAATGAAAACTGCTTTTGATTCAAATGATAGAATTCACTAATTTTTAACGTATATATATTTGGATGGTTATGCCATAACCGTAGTATGGAGCACATTAAAGATTCATTTTCCCAACAAACGAGTATGTAATTCATCAACTGATATTTCAGAAAGCAATTAGTGAAGAAGACTTTAAATCATTATTAGATTTTCATATCTTCTTCTACTCTCAGCTGCTCGAGAATAAATTTTATGATGGATAGAATTTTTGCTGGAAGGATCTAGGAGATATGTAATTACAACAATGTTTCTAGGGATCCGATTCCCTTTTCTTCTCGCGGTTTCGCAAGAACCTTGAGGTTATGTTTGAGCATGAAACATTTAGACGGTGCATATATATTTTCAACATCATATGAGGATTCGTATTATTGAAGAAGAAAACAAGATGAACGATAGACAGGTAATTGTAAGAATGCAGCTCGTAGTTTTTGCGCCTTTAGGAATAGATTTAGGAAAGAGGGAAACCTTCAAATTCTGTTGATTTATAGACTCCAGATCCATGAGCGCGCTGTGTGACTCTCTGCGGTCTTCCCTAGGAATTTGTGATCCTCAACTCTTCTCTTTTTAGGGAGATAGATCCATCTTTTCCCAAGATATGCTCACGGAAATGTCGTATTTGCTGGATGACACTCCGAGTTTTTCTAGGGCTTTCTTAAAATTGTGTATGCACTCTCCAACTGTTTCTTTGTCGCAGAAGATGACCGCTATAAGGTCATGGTCACCATATGTTTTCCAGATAAATTTTACATTATGCTGTACTTTCAGAAATGAGACCGCCTTGTCTAGGCTATCTATGC
>JAGGUU010000164.1 GCA_021158305.1 Candidatus Bathyarchaeota archaeon | reverse complement strand
TTCTTTCCGGAGCGACTGAGAACGAGGTTCCCGTAGGAAACCCTCTTCTCCGACGCTAAGACAACTCCATCCTTACATAGAATGCCGACGGTGGTCGCACCGGGCAAATATAATGGTGATGATTGATTCTCGAACAATCTGTCGCACCTTAATCCGGTTCAGCCTTTATGGAGATAACAATACACCGCATTATTAAACTTTTTCAAAAATTTGAAGTGTCAATATAGAATCCCCTTTGAGAGCTTAATTCTTCTTCCGATGACTGGCACTCCCTCCTCAATCAACAAGCGTCTTCTAGTTTCAGCTGACTTTTCCTCCCCAGCGATGAAGCCATCCGAACGTACGACTCTATGACACGGAATTATGGGCGGCAGAGGATTCTTGTGAAGTGCGTTTCCAACAGCCCTATAAGCATTCGGTCTGCCAATTTTCTCAGCTATCCTTTTATATGTGCTTACTTTTCCCCTAGGAATCTCTAAAGTTGCCGCGAGAACAGCTCTCTCAAACTCAGTCATCTCAGATAGAAGATTCAAAATATCTTCCTTGCTGTAAACGCTTTTTCTCTTCTCATCTTTCATGCTATTCTCCTCTTCTCAGCTACGATTCTGAGATCAGGAAAGATCGCCTTAAGGTTATTCCTCAAGTCTATCCATGAAGTATGTGTGAGTTAAGCCCATCTCGCTCTCAACAACTGCCTTAAGCTTTTCATACTTCTCCATCAGTTCTTTGAGTTCTTTAACTTTAAAGTTTGGATCCTCTAGTGCTTGATAGATCACTGCGCCCTCGGCATCTCGTGGCACAGGCAAGTCCATTAAGTAGCATACAGTCGGCACTATATCCACAAGCCATACGGTTCTATCTATTACTACACCTTTCTTGATTCCTGGACCAGCCATTATCAGTAATCCTCTCAAATCGCCTATGCCGTACCTTGCAGTTGGCAGGAAGGCTCCATGTTGCCCACCGAACTCCGGCCTCAACGCGAATATTACATCTCCAATTCTATCTCCGTAGAGTCCAATTATGCGGGCGTCCTCTTTTCTAAGGGCGAAGAGAACCGGTTTAAGCCCTGTTTCCGGATCTGTGTAGTCATACAGTACTTTTATTATTTGGTCTACTACCTTATCATATTCTTGAGGCTCAACTATGCCCTCCGGATCTCTGCCTTTAAGATTAACGTAGATGTAACATGATCTCTGCGGCACAGCTTTCGTTCTGCTCCAGTCTATTACTCTATGTCCATTCTCCTCCTTATAGACTAATAATCCTGCATTCTCCAGTATGCTTCGAACATCGATCCTATGCGTCGTAGGCTTTGCTCCATGATCTGAAACTATAACTATCAATGTTTTATTCGGATCCGTCTTGTTCAAGATTTCTCCAATCATGCGGTCTAGACTCTTATAGAATTCCAGCTCAACCTTCAAGTAGATTTTGTTCTTATCTCTGCTGGTAGCGGTTGAGGGATCCACATTATTTATGAATGAGTGGTAAGACCAATCTGGACAGTGAGCATGCATCACAAAGATCTTCCAAGATGGTTTTTCCTCCATGAGCTTGCAAGCCGCCTTTGCAAACCATCTGTGCTCCATATCAATGATCTCGAGGAATGTCTCCTCGTCGATCCAGCCCAAAGTTAGGGCATTATATGCTCCATGAGCAGGGATTGGATAGACATCTTCAAATTCGAGTTTTTTAGCTATCTCTTCAGGGTGGCTCCATCCGGAGAGAGCTCCTATCGGAGAGATGTAGAGTTTAATCTTTGAACAATCACGTGAGAGCTCGATTAGCTTAACCTTGAAAGCCGCTCTAAACTCTCCCTTCTCCGTCTTGAATATATCCTTGATGAGCGGGCTCCACTCTCCTTTTTTCAGCCTTGCAAAGGCAGAGCTGAAGTCCCTCGCCTTTGAGAGGATAATCTCGGTGAAGCCTGAGCCGTAATCTAAAGCGAGAAGCAACCATGATGTAGGTTCCACTCTGTATAATGCTCTGGGAAAGTAGAGATTGATCTCAGCCTCACGTATATTTTTCACGCCGCTCGGCAGATTCTTCCATTCTTCCCCCTCTTTAAGATCTATCTTCGCCGCTAAGGGATACTCGTCGCTTGAGAAGAGCATACCATCGCATATCGTGACTCCATACTTCGCGGCGTATCTACCCACTTCGACCACGCGTTCAAGTTCAGGGGTAATCCTCCACTCATTAATAGCTAGCCCTGCCCCTCCAACCTGAATTATGTTTTTTCCTCGAGGAGGCCATGTGGATGGATAATTCATGATCAAAACGGGCTCGCCTATTTCCCCCATCTTCTCCCATATGTATTGGGCTCTGCAGTCACGTGAGTCGAAGGCAGGATATGTGTGGTCAAGAGGCATGCCGGGCTTATGCATATTGAAGCATGTTATCTCATGAGTTCCTATCCACGCTCCGGTTACGATGCTTGTCCAATTTGGAGGCGTTATAGTAGGATATGGCACCATGCAGTTTCTGAAGTAGACGCCTCGATCAATCAATCTCTTAATATTGGGTAGATGCCCCTTCATTGCGTAGTCATAAACTCTAGGCGCAATGGGAGCATCGAGTCCTATGAGAACGAGCTTCTCGGGCTTTAACATCTCATCTTCTCCCCTCGTTAATACCGAAATATTAATCCATCCTCTTTTATGATTTGCTTAGTTGGCTACGTCTCTTTAAGAAACCTTCTGGTGCTAAACGACCCTTCCTGAGGTATATTTTCACTTTTAAGATAAATGCTCCAGAAGAATCTTAATTCCAATCATGATCAGAATTATTCCGCCGATAATCTCGATCTTTCTTCCGAAAGCCTTGCTGGCGTAGCTTCCCATGTATAAGCCGAGGAACGATAACAGAAACGTGACGGTGCCGATTATAATTATGGAGCTGAAGATTGGAAATCTCAAGAATGCGAACGTGATTCCGACGGCTAACGCATCTATGCTGGTCGCGACTGAAAGGGTTAATAACGTGACTTTGTTAAGCATATTATCCTTCAAAATATTATTCTTTCTATCAACGGATCCACGTATCATCTTACATCCGATTAGCAAAAGTAGGAAAAAGGCTATCCAGTGATCGATGTTGGAAATAACATCCAGTAAGGTTGAGGCTCCCAGCCATCCTATGAGAGGCATGAAAGCCTGAAAGAAACCGAAGAATCCTCCAACCTTAAGAGCATCTCCCATTCTAGGTGACTTCACATAGATCCCGCTCGCTATAGATGCAGAAAACGAATCCATCGCCAATCCGACGGCGATCAGAAAGATTGTTGGAACATCCACTGCAGTCTTTCTCCTTTTATACCTTTTCTAAACCACTTTCCACTTTTAAAAATGCTTCATTATAAAAATAGCAGGCACAGAAATAGCAGAAACATGCATTAAGAAACCATCAACGCAGAAAAGAATTCAAAATGTTCAGATCTGCATGCATCACCTATATAACTATAATAAATAAAAGTAAGAGTAGTTTTTATGTAATAATACGTCATGTTCCTTCAAGCAGTATCCTTAAGTGCTGAGTGGATTATTAGGATTTGCTTCCCCACGAAAAGCGCCGCTAATAAGCGACCAATAGATTGAGTTATCCTCGACACTAAACCAAGTGATGAATATGATGGAGTCCATGACTGTAGGCATTCTCGCGACAAACTGTTATCTTCTTCTATGCGATGATACTCGTGAATCTCTTATTATAGATCCTGGATTCTCTATCGAGGAAGCAAATACTGTCCTAGAGAAGATACGGCGGAGCCGGGCTAAAGTGAAATATATAGTTAACACGCATGGACACTTTGATCACATAAGCGGAAACGGTTTTCTTAAAGATGCTCTGAAGGCTGAGATACTCATACATAAAGACGATGCGTGCATGCTCACAGATCCGCATAGAAATCTCTCATACATGCTTGGCCTTACCGTCTTATCTCCAAGGCCTGACAGACTGCTTGAGGACGGCGAAAAGATAGAAGTCGGAGAATTACAGATTATAGTAATGCATACCCCTGGACATACAGAAGGAAGTATCTCCCTATTTTGTAAGGAAGAAAATGCGGTATTCACCGGAGACACGCTCTTCGCAGGCTCGGTTGGGAGGACTGAT
>JAGGUU010000077.1 GCA_021158305.1 Candidatus Bathyarchaeota archaeon | reverse complement strand
TCACTTCTCGGAATATTTGCTTGCAGGGGAGAAGACCGTCTCATAAGGCAGATGCCTGGAAGAATAATAGGAATGACAACGACTCTGGATGGGGAGAGACAAGCATTCTGCATGGTTCTCCAGACACGAGAGCAACATATACGCCGCCATAGGGCTACATCGAACATCTGCACTAATGAGGCTCTTTACGCTTTAAGAGCAGCTGTTTATATGGCTCTTCTAGGACCGAGAGGCTTCCAAGAGATCGGCGAAATAATAATTTCAAAGACGCGTCTCTTCATAGAAAAGCTTTCCCGAATCGATGAAGTGCGTGTTCCCTTCTTTGAGGCTCATCACTTCAAAGAATTTACAATCAACTTTGATGAATCTTCAAAATCTCTTCAAGAAGTGAATCGTAGACTGCTGGAGAAAGGAATAATCGGCGGGAAAGAATTAACCAGCGAGTTTCCGGAGCTGGGACAGACATCCCTTTACTGCGTAACAGAGATGCACACTTCGCGGGAGATTGAGTTTTTCTGTGAATCCTTAAGAGAAGTACTGGAGGTGTAAGTGAATGGGAGAGTTTAGGCAGGCTAGATGGTCTGAGCCCTTAATATTCAGTATTGGAGCATCAGGTAGGAAGGGTTACAGTTTTCCATCAATCAAGGATACGAGCAAATCAGCTTTATGTGAGATCCCCGAAAATCTTAGGAGACGAAGGCTCCCGGATCTTCCCGAAGTCTCAGAGGTCGAGGTGGTGAAACATTTCACTCGGCTTTCGCAGATGAACTTTGGAGTCGATAACGGCTTGTATCCGCTTGGGAGCTGCACGATGAAGTATAATCCCAAAATGAATGATGCTATAGCCTCACTCGATGAGGTTCGGTGGATACATCCTCTCCAGCCTGAGGAGACCTTGCAGGGCATGCTTGAGGTCATGTATAAGCTGGGCCTTTGGCTCTGCGAGATAACGGGAATGCATAAATTCTCTTTGCAACCAGCAGCCGGAGCAAATGGAGAATTCACCGGCATACTGATAATCAGGGCATATCATCGGATACGGGGTGAGCTTGAGAAGAGAAGAGAGATCATAGTTCCAGATTCGGCTCATGGAACTAATCCGGCAAGTGCGTCAATGGGCGGCTTCGAGGTTGTAACGGTTCCTTCGGATGAAAGCGGATGCATAGATATAGAAGCCTTGAAAGAGGCTGTTTCCCAAAGAACTGCCGGGCTGATGCTGACAAACCCGAATACCCTCGGAATATTTGAGGAGAGAATCAGGGAGATAGAGGAGATAATTCATGATTCTGGAGGGTTGCTTTACTATGACGGAGCAAACATGAACGCTATTCTCGGAAAGACTCGACCAGGAGACATGGGCTTCGACATTGTGCATCTGAATCTTCACAAGACCTTCTCAACTCCGCATGGCGGGGGAGGACCAGGCGCTGGACCTGTTGGAGTTAAGGAGCATCTTAAAGATTTTCTGCCAGTACCACTCGTCGAATATGATGGGAAGAAGTATTACTTGAACTATGATGTTCCTCACAGCATCGGGAAGGTTAAGGGATTCTACTGCAACTTTGACGTTCTAGTGCGGGCATTTGCTTACATCCTAACGGTCGGAGCTGAGGGATTAAAAAGCATATCTGAGATATCCGTGCTGAACGCTAACTATTTAGCCTCAAAAATATCAGATATTAGAGGTTTTGAGGTTCCCTATGGTAGGGGTAAGCCTAGAAAACATGAATTTGTAGTGAGCTGTTCACGGCTGAGGTCGGAGACGGGAATCTCAGCAAAGAATGTCGCGAAGAGACTCCTTGATTACGGCGTTCATGCGCCGACAATCTATTTCCCACCTATAGTTGATGAGGCATTGATGATAGAGCCAACGGAGTCAGCATCTATCGAGGAACTAGACGAATTCGTCAGGGCGATGGAAGCCATATCGAAGGAAGCCTATGAGAATCCTGAAAAAGTTTTGAAGGCTCCGCACAATACTTCTGTAGGTCCGATTGATGAGGTTAAAGCTTCCCATCCTAGAACCCTATGCCTAAGCTGGAGGATGTATAAGAGGAAATTTATGAAAGAATCAGTCAAGCCTTAAAGATTCGTCCTCCTCTTTCTTCCATACCTTCTCTTATCATAGAATGGAAATTTGACTATCTCAGCCTTAGCCAAGCGGCCTCTTATCGAGATCTCAACCCTCTCTCCAACTCTGGAGTATTCGGGAGAAACATAACCCATCGCTATTCCAACCTTCAAAAGCGGAGACAGCGTGCCGCTCGTCACATAGCCAATTTCCCTCCCATTCTTCAATATGCTCATTCCCTTTCTCGGTATACCCCTTTCAGTCATCCTTAACCCAACCCGAATCTTCTTCACGCCTTCCCTAACCTGCCGCAGAAGGGCTTCCTTCCCTATGAACTCTCGATCATCAAACTTCACTCCGAATCTCAGCCCTGCCTCTATCGGTGTAGTCTCCTCGTCAAGTTCATTGCCGTAAAGGCAGAATCCCGCCTCAAGCCGGAGAGTATCTCTAGCCGCGAGTCCGCATGGCTCAATGCCGAATTCTCTTCCCGCTTCTAGAATAGCATTCCATAGATCAAGCGTCTTCCTCTCCTCTTCCTCAAAAAGGTACAGCTCGAAGCCGTCTTCACCCGTATATCCCGTCCTCGAGATCAGAATTTTAACTCCGTCAAGGCTGAACCATGAGCTCCACATATGCTTGATCTCAACCACCCTATCCCCGAAGATCTCTCTGAGAGCATCAGGTGATAAGGGTCCTTGAACTGCCATCATCGACACTTTCTCTGTTAGGTCTGAAAGCACAGCATCGAATGATCTCATATTCCTTCTTATCCACTCAACGTCCTTCTCATGATTTATTGCATTAACTACCAAGAAAAACTCGTTTTGTGCGAGTTTAAACGCTAGAAAATCATCGATTACCCCTCCATTGCTGTTGCAGAAAAAGGCATGCTGAGCCTTCATAACCTCCAGTTGACTATGATTATTTGTTGATACATAATTTAGGAGATCCGCGGCTTGAGGGCCTTTGATGAGCAGTCTCCCCATATGCGAAGTGTCAAAGACTCCGGCTCTCTCTCTGACAGCCATATGCTCCGATATTACGCCTTTATACCATAATGGCATCTCGTAACCAGCATACTCTCCTATACGTCCGTACTTCTCATGAAAGCTAAATAGGACCGTTCTCCTCATCCTCTTCACATCATTACTTCTTAATTATCTTCCGGAGGAGGTCTGCGTATTGTTCCGGAGTTAGCAACCTCTTCAATTCTTCATCTAGGTTTGAAGGTTCAATTACCGCTATCCATCCCTCATCATATGGAGACTTGTTAACGAGCTCCGGAGAATCCCTCAACCTCTCATTAATCTTAATGACTCTGCCGGATACTGGGGAATAAACTTCGGAGACTGCCTTAATCGACTCCACAGTTCCCATAGGCTTCATCTGCTCAACTTCAATCCCTTCCTCAGGTAACTCAACATAAACTATCTCGTGGAGACTCTTCTGGGCGTAATCCGTTACTCCCACCCTAGCTTTTCCGTCTTCAACCTTGACCCATTCATGTTCCTCAGTATAGAGAAGACCTATGCGAACTTCGTATTCATCAACCATAATCGAACGTTCAGAGCTCTTCTCTTTGGGCATATGAATCACTTCTAAACGAGCTAAGATTAAGATAATGCAGACATAAAAGATAATCTTTTTTGAGTGTGCAAGCGGAGTCAAGGGACTAGTGAGTTTTCATTGGAGGAGAATATGGCTGAAGAATCAAAAAATAAAAAAGAATGTTTATGGTATTTGATACACCAGTATCTAGGCGGGGGTGTCCGAGCGGTCAAAGGAGGCAGGCTTAGGACCTGCTGGCGTAGGCCTGCGCGGGTTCGAATCCCGCCCCCCGCACCAATTTACCGATAAAGTCGCGATGAAATCCCGCCCTCTGCGCCAAGCACATGAATTCTGTTTTAGGCGTCTCACCTTCTGAATAGCAAGTCCTCAATTCCATGGAATATGTGTCAGAACATAAAAACTGTAAAAAATCGAAAGTAAGCTTTAGTCGTAACTATTTTTTTACAACTAAGGTCTAGTGAATAAGCCTTATTAAGAGTGATGGAATTATTTGTAGTGCTAGTAAATGGAATTTCGGAGAGATCATGAGCATAGAAGAGAATTTAACTAGTTTCATCCTTCCAGCAATTAAGAAGGGATTAACTCTTTTCAACTATAAGGTTCTCACGCTCATAATTAATGAAGAAGAGATTATTGGCTTATTCGTTCGTAGATTTCTCAGCCGAAAAGATATGGTCTTGAGGCTTCTATTCGGGTTTGTCGGAGCGATGATAGGACGCTTATTACTGGGCGGAAGTAGCGGAGGCGAAAACTTTGGAACAGTAGCGGGGGCCGCGGCCTTCAGCAATATACTCGACGAGGAGATTGAAGAGAAGACGAAAAAGATCCTGGAAAAGAGTGTGATTAAAGGAAGAAACAGGGCGGAAGTGGATGTTCTATTGCCGATAAGCATGATTAAATATGCAGAACTGAAATACGGCGAAAGGGAAACATGCGTCTTAAAAATAAAAACTGGATGGAGAGGAATGGAGTTTATACTTAGACGGGCGGACGGCGTGGTATTGGCTCAGTTTTTGACAAGGCTTTTAAAAGATAGATTTAGAAATGAAATATGTAAAGAGTCCAAGTAAGTGTGATGATCTGGAGATTAAAATGATCGGTTGCTTTGAAATTCTATGCGATGTGCTGAAGAGATTGGATTCAGCCTCGAAGAATGGTCGCTCGCCTTTTGCTACATTAATTGCTGAAGAGAAAGGTAAGAGGCATATGATACAATTAGCCGTTGACGCCTATAATCCGGGGGTCTACTATTTAAACGTGCCGGAGTTAACATTGGAGATTTACCGTGAAGTTAGACAGCTTCTAAGCCAGAAGTGCGGAGAGAAATTTGTGACGGATAAGCCTCCAAGTGATAAGAGCTTTGGATACCTTACCGTGACGGCCGCAAGGAACAACATCATTGATTTAGTCATAAGTCTACTTGAGAAGATGGGTTTTAGCGCGGATCTAACTCTGACGCTTGAGGAGTTCACAGAATAAAGATTTATCAGTCGAAAAGAGAAAATTTTAGCGTGATGAGATTTGGAGTTTGATCTTATAACCGGGATCTTCCCAGCTCAGATTAAAAGAGGATTCTTCAGACATGAGGATTTGATACTTATTCTGACCACGAGGAGACTGATACTTTTACCGCTTAAAAAAGTCATGGAGAAGAGCGGTGAAGGCGATGATGAACAGCAGACGGAGATAGGCGGCATACCCATATTGAAGAGCGAGGAATTGGAGAGGATGGCTAAGGAGAATAAGCCACTTGTCCTTGAAGTCGAATCTGAAGGTTTAAGCCGCATGGTTGAAGATCTGAATGGAAGATCCATAAGTCTAAGCGACATTATAAATGCACGGGTTATCCTCAAAGATAAAACTTTAACAATTACTCATTCGAACGGAATAGAAAAATTGACCATTAAATCCAGCAGGAAGGATCTGCGCGAGTTAAAAGAGCAGCTAAAGGCTCTACTCGGTGAAAGATACAAAGGAAGATAATAGATTAATTCTCTGCAGAGTCTTTCTAGCTTAGGACAGAAATGGTGGTGTAACATATCCTAAGAGAGCCTCCAATATTGAGGAGAGAACGAAGATTAGAATGGCCTTTAATATGAGTGGAAGGCCGTTCTTAGCTCCCATCTTAAGTGCCTCTATTCTTCCAACGTCGCCGTATGTTCTTCGCGGAATAAGCCACGCCCTTCCAATCCTCTCTCCCGCAGCCGCGGCCATAGAAAGGCCGAGAACATCCAATATGAGCGGCGGAAGCATAAGTAATAGAATGTACGGTACATCAAGGATTATTACTGGGATTAATGCGCCCAAAAGCATATATCTGAATATTAACGCTGGCATCGCCAGATTAAGGATGCCGGGAACGAACATTCCTAAGATGCACTTCCGGAGGATGCTGAAGTGGAGAAGGCAGATGATCTTATCCTTAAGCGGATTCTGACCCATTACTGAGAGCAACGGAACCGGATAAATCCTTCTCGTCACGTAGTGAATGTCAAGTAAACTCCATAAATCTTCAGGGGAGCCCTTAAGTAAAGAGCATATCCATATTCCAATACCTATAATTAAGCCTGCAATACTCAGCGAGACGTACCATTTGATCCTCGGCCACTCTATAACCATGGATAACCGCAAGAATATCACCGGATCCTTTAGATCAAAGGATGCATATATAACATTAATTTTCCATGCTTGACAGATGAGAAAAGTCTGAAGAGCGACTGCTAAGATTTCAATACGAATTTTCTGCATCAAAGGGCATCCGTTATAGCGACTGGGAGTAGCAAGTGTAACAATATCATAAAGCCACCGGATGATAATCCCTATTTACAGAATTAATGCAAAAGCATAAGTACATGTTATCGTACTTTGGTTAGCATACACAACCTCTAAAAAGGCCGGGCTCGAATGAAAAAAGATAATCGTAATCGTATGTGAAAAAGATAAATTTTTAAAAGGTAAAAAATGTATTTGGCTGATGCAGGATGAGCAATAAGAAATATGCTCGGTTAGCTCTCCTGCTCCTTTTGATAATTTCACCTTCAATAGTTGTTTTGAGAGCGCCATCGGGACTGGTTCAAGGCATATTTAAAGAGGCACGGCTTGTCTATGTGCTGGATTGCGTCAAGTTCTACATTAAGGAAACAGAGGATTCTAATTGGCGAGAAGTAGGGGTAAGGACGCATTTTGAGTATTCGCTTACGGGCACCAATCCGAGAACCGGAGAGACATTTGAATACACCGTTAAAGTGGATGTTTCTC
>JAGGUU010000086.1 GCA_021158305.1 Candidatus Bathyarchaeota archaeon | reverse complement strand
TATCTTCCATGGCCCAGCCATAGACATGCTTCGTAATCTTCTATTCGATAGAAATCCGCGATCTTTGACGGATCGCCCAACCCCTTAAAGACTCCCATATTTCTCCCGCTTGAGAGGATATATGCTCCATCCAGCTTCCAATTAATCCACATTACAAATCTTGAAAGCCTCTCCTCGAATCCATCTCCTATGGGCTTTATGAAGTATCTCCAAAGGATTGGAGAATCGTTAAGAACGCTCCTCGTCGAGATCTCCTCCTCGGCCCAGACTGTAAAGCGGCTTGAAACTTCCTTCTCGAAGATCTTCCTTGAATCCATATTCTCGAACATTAGGTGTAGGGCATAACATTCTCGACGATCTGGGTAGATTCCATAGCCTGCGAAGCCCGCTCCAAGCCCATTATACCTAGGCTTCATGGCCTCAAGCATGAACTTAATCATAGAACCTGAGATAGGGCCTCCCTTAAGACATCCTATAGCGGCTATCGCACATGAATCCGGAATCTTCCCAACAACAGCTCTCTCGGGTTTCACCTTCAAGAGGAGCCCACCCCAGGCTCAACTACTCTCGAATACCTCGATTAAATATAAGCGTGACGGCAATTGATTGCCAATATTTAAATAATATAAATGCATCGAAAAACAAACTCAGCCATCAGGCCATGGAAAATTGATGGTTTAAGGGGTCTTCTCGAAAAGATTTTTAGAAAAAATCACTGACTTATGGAGATCCTATTAACATGTCATCATATAAGATCGGCTGACATATGACGACGATTAAGATCATTTTTAACGGAGATTCAAGCGTAATGCAGAACATAATCAGTAGCCATCGTAGATCAGCTGACCCGAACTTTGAACTCCTAAGTTTCTTGAATGAAGCGTAAAACCATATGAGCGAAGCCTTTAGACATGTGCAGCCTATGACCTTAGAATCCTATAGATAACCGCGACCCAGGAAGTTTATGATATTAAAAAGAAGACTAACATCTTTTCCAAATGTCTTCAAAAATATTTGACATCGTCGTTCCGTATCGGATAATTTTTTCATTAAAATGATATTCCAAACATAAAGGATGCATCAATTCTGCTGCTGAATATTTGCGGGGGGTGGGATTACCACCAAAATTTACCAGTAAAAATCAATGCAACAACAATGTTTTCATTCTTCCGACAACCCTTCTAGACGGCTGAGGATATTCTGTATAACATCTATTATCCAAGGATCGTTTCTGTCGTAGAAAGACCCGCAAAGCTCTTCTACGTTCGCATCCCCAAGGTATAAAGTTATATTTTTAGGATTGTAAAAAATATAAGACCATGACAATGTGCCATTAGAATATTGAGCCTCGAAGAAACCACCATCTTTGTCGAAATAGAAATGCCAAGTATGGGTCCCATCTTTTATGGTGTTACGTCCTTTAAATCTGGGTTCTATGTTAGCGAATGTCCTAAACTCCTCCACCATTGTTTGTATCCAGTTTTCCTCTAAGGAAATATGTCCATCACCATTCAAATCTGCTGGCTTAACATGTCTTATTAAAAAGAGAGGTCCACCGCCCCAAGGACTTGAATGATGAAAGATCCACTGACCGGGAGCTACTATTATCCTAGGTATGGGGCCTTCTTTAAGAGCAGTCCAAGATTTAGGTAAGGTGCAATAACATGCCGTAATTCCTATTACTAAGACTTTCGCATGACTTATTCTATCGAATATTTTATCTAATTGCTGGTAACTGATACCTTTATCTGAAAAGAATAGAAGACCTGGAGATCCATGCGCTCCGATCAGAATATATATTATGTCATTTTCTGTTGCTTTTTGAGCTATTTTAAGAATCGCCTTCTCAAAATTGTCGAAAGTCGCATTTTTTCCTAATAGAAAGATAAGGTTTTCGTCTTTGAATCGATACTTCTTAATTAAGTAGCCTAAATCGTAATACAAGCGTCTCTCCTCTTCCATTATTTCTCTCAGAGTAATATTACCTGTCTCAACAAATACTAAGAATCTTTCATTCTTAACATCTACAGGTAGATGCGCGATGAAAGCTTCGAAATAATTGTCCATATTATCATCATCCCAATCGAAATCATAGATCCTTCCATCCTTTACAGCTTCATTAAAGATTCTTGACGGGAGACTCTCCAAGAATATAATTTGTTCAAGATCTCGTATATTAACTTCTCCATCAGACATAATTGTGGAGAGGAATTTCACTTGAGCTTCCTTAGGTAATCTCGATAAGAATATGATTAAATGAAGTTCCTCCGCCCCTATAAACCCATCTTTAGCCATGTGGACTAAATACGTGAAGGTGTCTTCATCCAAACCGTAACGACGAGCTGTAAAGAGTATTAGATTAATTTCTGTTTGATGTTCCATAGGCGTTGTTGTGAAAGTTATAGTCTTGGTATTGGTAATAACGAGAGGCGAAAACTCTGTTTTTGTAATGCTTTTTGTAATGCTTTTCGTAAAAGTCTTTGTCAAAGATTTCGTCAAATAAGAAGTCTTGGTGATTTCTAAAGAGCTAGTAAAAGTTTTCAACGGCGACTGAAGATAACCAATAGTGCCGGAAACTAAAAGACCAAGGATGAAAAGCACGACTAAGAGGACCTTGCGCATAATTTTATTCAAGCGATGGAATTATATATTAATTTAATTTTTAATTTGATTCACAAGAGAATCGATTATAACTTTTCCGGTAGATTTTCTAGTAATCCCGTTTCTCACAAAATTACGGGTATTACGATTTATATAATTTACCGGTAAAAATGTGCGGGGGGTGGGATTTGAACCCACGAACCCCTATGGGACAGGGGCTCTCATGGATGTAACAGCTATTACGGCTAAAGGAGGCGAATTAGGGGTTTTTGATTCTAAAGCGTTACGGAGAGCTGTAACTAAACGGGATTACATGATCGCTCCTAGTTATGTTGGGGATCAAAAATTATGGGATGGATTCATCAAATACGTTATGAATGAGTATAGTAGGGATCATGCTAGAAGCGTTCTCAGATATGCTCATAGGTATGGTCATCTCCTATTCATCCATGATCTTAGACCTGTCTTAGAGTTATCGAGTGCTAAGAGGAGGCATGTATTGGCAGCCCTAGCCTCTCTGTCAAGGTATCTGGGTAGATATGAGGAGTTCAAGGAGCTTAAGAAGCGTTATGACATTAAGGTTGAGCATAAGAT
>JAGGUU010000169.1 GCA_021158305.1 Candidatus Bathyarchaeota archaeon | reverse complement strand
TACCATCATTTAACATATTCGAACATGAATTAGTTCCTAAACACGAAATTTTAAGCGAAGAGGAACGTGAAGAATTGTTGAAGAAATACAATATTCGCCCATACCAGATACCGCATATAAAGAGAACCGACCCAACGGTCTTCCTTATAGGGGCTAAGCCCGGCGACATAATCAAGATTATTCGCAAAAGTCCAACAGCAGGAGTATACGTGACCTATCGATACGTTGTATAGGCTTCTTCCCAGCAATCTTGCCTGATTAACTCTGCTGTTTCCACTACTAAAGAAAATTTGTCGATAAATCAGCAAAGAAATATGGAGAGTAAAACAAGCATGCACATAATTAAGATTATTCCCATTTTAGACATTCCAATAATAAAAGAAAATGATGATCTTGCCTACTTAATCTGTAAAGCAGCAGAAAAACAGGGCACCCCTCTCCAAAATGGAGATATACTCGTAATAACACACATTGTAGTTTCACGGGCTGAAGGAAACATAGTGAATCTTGATGAGGTTAAGCCGTCAGAGTTCGCGAGGAATATAGCCACGGAATACAACAGAGACCCAGCGCTCATCGAGGTTGTTCTAAGAGAATCGAAATCTATAGTTCGAATGGGTGAAGGACATATAATCTCGGAGACTCGGCACGGATTTATTTGTGCTAATGCCGGAGTTGATAAATCGAATGTTCCCGGTGAGCGAAATGTAGCGCCGTTACCAAAAGATCCAGATGAATCTGCACGAAGAATCCGGCGGAGAATAAAAGAGATTACTGGCAGCGACGTAGCCGTAATAATTTCTGATACTCATGGACGAGCGCTACGTAGAGGAGAAATTAACATCGCCATCGGCGTTGCTGGAATAAAACCTATTCGTGACAGAAGAAAAGAAAGAGATCTTTTCGGTTATACTTTAAAAATAAAACAGACAGCTGTAGCTGATGAACTATGCTCAGCAGCCGAGCTTGTAATAGGACAGGCTGATGAAGGAATACCAGCCGCCATCATAAGAGGATATCCATACGAAAGATCCGAGAACACCTCAGCCCGCGAATTAATATGGCCTAAAGAGAAAGCCCTGTTCATCTAGCCCGCTTGAAATACCTTGTGAAAAACGCAACGTTACCCTGCATCCTTTTCATAAGACGATTTGCCTTCTCTAGGTCTAGCGGCGCATTAACATTAAAGAACGTTAGAAGCTCTCGATCAATCTCTCTGAGAACCAATGTTGAAAAGTATCTAATTCTACGGAGACGGGAAACCATTGATCGCATTCTCAACTCACCCCCAAGGACCGCTTCTTTAGATGCTTTAAGACCAGCTTCTGTGCGATAGACCGCTTGGAGAGGCTCAATGTAGCCGTTTGGCCATCTCGGTATAGTGGCATTTACATTGGATGCTGCCTCGAACAATAGCTCGATTATATCCTTAGAGATAAATGGAGTATCACAAGGCAATAAGAGTGAATACATGCCTTTAGCATGGGTAAAGCCTGTCAATGCGCCGATGAGGGGAGAATGCTTATTCTCCAAGTCTATTAGGACCTCCGTCTCCTTGGGAAGAACTCTTAAATACGCCTCTTTCTGCTTAGATGACGCAACAACCACTATGACTTCATCTATCAGATCCTTAACTCTATCAATGACATGCATGATAAGAGGTTTTCCAGCAAGATTTACCAATCCTTTATCGCATCCGAATCTTTCAGCTGTTCCTCCAGCGAGAATTATACCCGTCCTTTCGACATATTTACTCTTCATCAATCCTTCCCAGTCTTGCTTAGAACATACCTAGCAATTTCATCGGCGATATTTATTTCTGTTACGGTTTGCAATCCCTTCCAGCTTGGTTGACTATTAACCTCCACTATTACAGGGCCCTTACTGGTCTGTAGAATATCTACTCCAGCTAATTCACATCCCAAAATCTCAGCAGCTCTCACAGCTATCTCCTTAATTTCAGAAGGAGGATTATAATGCACTGGCTCTGCTCCAAGACTTATATTTGTCTTCCAAGAAGATGCAACTCTCTTCATTGAAGCTATAACTTTATTACCTAAGACTAGCAATCGAAGGTCATAGTGTCCATGCGGAATAAACTCCTGAATATAGAGCACTTGATGATTAAAGTCAAGCGCTCGAAAGATTCTTTCCGCTATATTCAGATCCGAGATCCTCGTAGAGCCTATGCCGCGAGATCCAAAGATAGGTTTAATAACTACATCTCCGCCCAGCTCCTTAAAGGCTGAAAGAGCAATGCTGGCGCTTTCAGCTACTAACGTTTTAGGAACTTGAAAGCCGTTCTCCTCAAGTAGAGATAGAGCATAGTATTTGTCAACCGCCCGTTCGATCGCTAATGGATTGTTCAACAAGTACACGCCGAATCTATGAAGCCTATGAAGTATATCCATTCGGAAGATTATCTCTTCAAGTGAGCCTCTACCTATTGAACGTACTATTACAGCGCTTAGCTCTGCTAATAGATCAACTTCATTAATTGAGAATTCCGGCTTAAATCCAACCCTAGCAGCTATATCTTGAAAACGAAAACACATAGGCTTAACATTAAGCTTATTAAATGACCTCCTCAGCTGCATAGAACACCAGGAATCTTCGTTACGCGTTAATATACCGATCTTCAATTTGAAGAATCCCGTCAAAACAATCTTTAAGGAATCTTAAATTATAAAATAGAGAAGCTAAGTTGATATCTCTTTCTCTTGACGCTTCAGCCAATTTGCAACTTTTCTGATGATAATATTCGAAGACATATCAATTACTGGAACTATTATTTTTTCTTTCGTTTCGATGACGGGCTTATAATCCTCCATAAATGCATATCCAACCATAGTCCAATAGACTCTTCCCTTCTCAACAAGTTCTTTAGCAGCGGTATTAGTTGATGATGGAAGCAGAAAATACAAGATCAGAACTCCTTCAGCCCAGTAGAGACCAGAAGGCTTTCCTCCGGAAATTATAGATGCAAAACGTGCTAAATCGTCAGGCGAGTTGAAACGAGTCTTATCTAAGATCACTATCTCCTTGAAAGGATGATAACTGATGGAAATCTCATCCCCACACAATCTGAATCCCATCCGCGAAATAAACGTCAATAATGAAATCTTTAGCCTTTTATACTATTTAAATAGTAGGCTTCTTAAATCTTGGTTTCCAGAATATCGGCTTCTAGATACGTTGGAAAAGCTCTAGTAACTCTAACTTTAAGAAATCTGCCAATAAGATTCTTGTTACTCTTCACCACTATAGGCTTATAAGCAAAGTTTCTCCCAATCCAAGAGGAACCCCTACCCTTCTCGTCAACTAATATTTCTCCCTCCCAACCGATCCATTCCTCATTTCTCCTCCAAGAGATTCTCCTCACGACCTCAGAAAGCCTCCGGCTTCTACTCTTAATCAATTTAACATCCAGATGCTTCATCTTCTCAGCTGGTGTTCCAGGTCTCGGAAAGAACCTTGAGATATTAACTATGTCTGGTTTGACCTCCTCAACTAGGCGAATCGTATTTTCGAATGCTTTTGAGTCTTCTCCGGGAAAGCCACATATGATATCAGTAGCTAGGGTTAATTTCGGAACTTCCTTACGGAAGATCTCGACTATCTCTTTAAATTCTCTAACGCTGTATCCTCTATTCATCCTTCTTAATACTTCATCATCTCCGCTCTGAACAGGCAGATGAAGAAAATTGAAGATTTTCTTATTTTTGAAAGAATCCACAAGCTCAGGGAGAATTTTTAAAACGTGACGGGGATTCATCATTCCTACTCTAATCAAGAATCTTCCGGGAACTTCGCAGCACTCCCTCAGTAGCTCGGCTAGGTTTGTATTAATATCTGCGCCGTAGGCTCCACAATCTTGTGAAGTAAGCCATATCTCTTTAACACCACCCGAAACGGCTTCTTTAAGCATCTTAACTATAGTCTCCATGGGAAATGAGTGAAGTTTGCCTCTAGCGAATCTTACACAACAATAGGCGCAGTTGCCTAAACAGCCTTCTGAGATCATGATTATTCCGATTACCTTGCTGACGCGATAAATTGGAAGATCTAGCTTTGGAGGAACGGTATCAGAAAAGAAGATTACTCCTCGCTTACCCTCCTGAGCGAGTCTCGCCGCATCAACTATTCTATCAACACTTCTAGGATCAAGCATAACTGCAAAATTCGGAGCAGCCTTCTGAACAGCCTTAATATTGATGCGAGGCAAGCAACCAGCTATGATGAGCGGCTTACCTAGACGACTCAAGTAACGTATTCTCTCAACGACACGATCCTCAGTTGGCTTCTTAACTCCACATGTATTAATTACGAGGATATCTGCCTTCCCAAGATCGGCGGATAATCGGTACCCTTCTTTCATCAACTGTCCAAGCATTACTTCCATATCAAATTTGTTAGCTGTGCATCCATAGCTCTCGGCATAAACATATACTGTTTCTTGAGGTGTTATTGAACAATCATTCATATAAATCTCAGATATTTTTCGTCGCTCTCTTTTCAACATAATCAAGAAAGCCTTAAGGCATCTCTTGATATAAACATCACTTTTCAGATAATTGCGATAAAAAATAGGATAACATCAATCCTTAAAACCATGGTTTTACATGAATAAGAGAGAGGTGTGAACTAAATAAATAGAAAAACTTAAAAGGTTATTGCACATTCATGTTTAAAGCATATTTATTTCATATTATATACGTATTTAGGCTTCCTCCAATGAAAAGAAGCCTCACATGGTGATAGAGATGAAGCTCATAACGATATATCTTCCTGAGCCATACTTGGAAGCTCTTGATAAACTCGTTGAGAGACGTTATTATCCGCATAGAGCAGAAGCAATCAGAGTAGCCATACGAGATTTGATCTCAAGTGAACTCTGGGGAAGAGAGAAGGATGCCAAGGATAGCTGATAGGGCTTTTCAATTCATGTGGGAAGAAGCTGTTTCCTACGGAATCCAGGATCCAGGTCATTGCCGAATAATGGTCTTAGGCGTTGGCGGAGCTGGCAACAACACAGTGAATAGATTGATGGAATCCGGAGATATAAGTGCTGAGTGCGTAGCTATAAACACAGATATGCAGCATCTAAAGGTTACACATGCACACCAGAAGATCTTGATAGGTGAAAAATTAACGCATGGACTAGGCTCCGGAGGAGATCCGGAAATCGGAAAAGCCGCAATTATGGAGTCGGCTAAGCATGTGGAGAAGATCTTAGAAGGCGTAGACATCGCATTTATCACCGCTGGCCTGGGAGGTGGAACAGGCACCGGAGCCTCACCAGTCATCGCTCGAATGGCACGTGAGAAAGGAGCAATAGTTGTAGGCGTCGTCACGATGCCCTTCAAGATCGAGAAGGGAAGAATAGCCTATGCTATTAAAGGCTTGACTGAGATGAGAAGAGAATGCGACACCGTAATAGTCATAGATAACAACAAGCTAATGAGGATGGTTCCGCATCTCCCAATAAATGAAGCCTTCAAAGTAGGTGATAGCGTACTCGCAAATATGATAAAGGGAATAACAGAGATCATAGCGGCTCCGAGCCTCATTAACCTAGACTTCGCGGACTTCAGAACAATAGTGAAGAAAGGAGGAGTAGCTGTTGCCGGCGTTGGAGAATCAAG
>JAGGUU010000165.1 GCA_021158305.1 Candidatus Bathyarchaeota archaeon | reverse complement strand
TCCTCAACTTTGCTAAACTCCTCCAGAATCTTGCCGAAGAGGTTTGGAAATCTCTCTTTGAGCTCAGCCGCTACCGATATCCAATCATCTTGCTCCCTTTGGAGCACTTGGAGATCCTCAACTCGCTCATGATGCTTCCGCGCTTCGGCAATAGCTTTCTTTAGTCTATGAATCTCTAACATGCAACTAGTTATCGAATAGACCGCGCCAATGTAATGGTCAGGCTTTCCTTCAGGTTTGAGTCCTCCGAGAAGCTTACATCCATACGCTATGACAGCTGATTGGCGACCGACATCGTCAATGTAGAAGTGCCGCGTTACCTTGTGACCCCTAGCTTCAAGTATTCGAGCTAGGGAATCTCCCAGTACCGAGTTCCTCGCATGTCCTATATGCATTGGATGAATAGGATTCGCGCTTGTATGTTCAACTATTATTCTTTCAGGCTTCTCTACCTTTACATATCCATACTCGAAGTTTAGAGCCTTAACTGAGTGGAGCGTAAGGGACGCAAGCTTAGGTAGGTCTACAAAGAAGTTTATGTAACCTGGTTTTTCAGCTCGAACATTCTTAACAAGCGGGAAAAGATCCGTTTTAACCTCTACTTTTTCCTCTAGCTGACGTGCTATATCAAGAGGTTTTCCATGAACCCTCTTGGCTAAATCGAAGCATATAGATGAGCTTAGCTCTCCAAACTTGGAAGTAGGGGGAATATCTAGTGCTGGAGGCTGAAGCTCCAAGTTAGGGAAGGATTCTTGCAAGGCTTCGGAGAGCAATCTCATACACTGGCTTCTGAAGTCTCCGAATGGATTCACTGATATTTCCGGCAAGATCATCACGCATCTTCGAGAAGGATTCCCCGCAATTTATAAGTTACGCCTACTCAGGGAATCTTCAAATCTCCCTCACATTTAAGAGTGAAACATTCTACTCCGTGCATCTGCCTAAATAGCAAGGGAGAGTATGGGAAGGATGCAGAGACATCATTCTTGAGGCTTGAATTTCAAGATGGTTGAGGTTAGGCAGAAGATACAAGCTCCTAAACTCAAGGAATTTTGTCGAGAAGATAAGGAAAGAACTAAAGAGAACAGGTATGCATGAGATGGCAGGTTGTGAAGCCTGAGAATATCGAAGATGAAGAGAAAAGTGTTAAAGAAGGCTAAATTATTGATGACGAGAATCCCACTCAAGGACATACGTCTTAATAATCGACGAGATCAGCAAGGACATAAGCGGAACCGGCATGGACGCGAATGTGCTGGGAGATTCTGGCTTCTAGGGTATGAACCTAGGTGCTGAAGATTAAGCGGATAGTAGTACTGGATTTATCCGAGAAGACTCGCGGAAATGCGATTGGCATAAGGTTGGCGGATATTACAACAAAGAGGTTTGTCAAGAAAATCAACGATCAAGAAACAATAATTAACGCCCTAACAGTAGGCTGTGTCGAGAAGGGTTAAGATATCATTCTTCCTCCTAAGCAACCGCGAGGCAACAATGATAGCTTTGTATACGTGTAGCCCATAATTCAAGAGAGGATAAGGGTTGTCAGGATAAAGGATACTCTCGAGCTTGAGAGAATGTGGGTCTCTGAAAGTCCAGCCTCAAGCTAAAGGGGGAAGATATGAGATTCTCGGGAAACCTAGAGAGATACAATTCGACATGCTTGGGAATTTATCCTGCTGAAAAGAGCATTTTATTACTCGTCATATTTCGTATTCGAGCAACAAGTCAATAAGTTTCTTCTGGTCTACTTCGGCTCTTGTTCTCCATCCCAAGTATAGCTGTTCATTCTCATCCTCCATAAGATAGCCCATTCTCAAGTAGCGTGATAGATTCATCTCAACTCTCCATTCAGGAAGCTTCGTCTTCAATAAGGATTCAACATCCTTCTTGGGAGCTTTCCCGCCCTTAGATATTATATAAGCCAGTGAGACCGCTAGGCCGGCAAGATCATCGATCCGCCACCCTATGAATTTCATGTCTTCAAGGCTAAGCTCCTCCCTAAGCGTGATGTAGAACCTCGCCTTATCAAGCTGATCTATCGTGGGATTTTCTGGAGGGGATTCGCCCTCGAATACGGTCTTCACGGTTAAGCCTATGCTCTTGAGATGCTCGTCTAGGAGCGCAACGACCTTCGGATAGTCGGGTCCTAGTCTCCTTCTTAATTCCCATCCCTTAACGCCAGGTTCCATATGCCTTCTATAGAAGATTAGCTGCGCCGCCTTCTTCAGCATCGTCGCGTATCTTCTCTTCCGCCCTATTCTCCTCGCCGCTCTCGCCACTTCCTCCACCTCATATA
Organism: Candidatus Bathyarchaeota archaeon; assembly: GCA_021158305.1. Taxonomy (GTDB): domain Archaea; phylum Thermoproteota; class Bathyarchaeia; order Bathyarchaeales; family DTEX01; genus B63. Next base: position 2,854 of record JAGGUU010000165.1, on the reverse strand, counting down.
ATCCACGGGTATTGGAAAGGAAATGGGCTGGCCGCTAGTCTTCGGAACAGGCTTCTCATTAGGCTTTATGAAAATCTTTTCTTCCAAGGGCTGAATCTCTAGAGATGCATAGCCGTATGTTACTAGGAAACTTGTAAGGTAGGCTCGTCTAATAGTCTCTTCATAGCTCTCAGCCCCTATGAAGTCCCAGTAATCTATTCTTCCCTCGGGTCTAACGGCTTCCTTCAGCTCCTTCCACATCTTTTCGATCTCTGAGAGAAAAGCTTCGTCTCGCAAGATCCCTTGCCTGACGAGATCTTCACGTGTGGTTCTTTCAGTCATCACTTTAAGAAGCTCTTCCTCGCCCCATCTCTCGCTGAGAGGCGCAAGAGACTCCCAGTAATCCATCGCCATCCTTAAGCTACCGTTCGTCACTTGTTCAAGCTCAACTATTGGATGCCACGTCTTGAGAAAGACTTTCGCGAGATCCTGCATTGATAATCTGCGGAGCTTCTCTTCTATTAGGAACGGATCTCTATATAGGGATGTGGCACGCCGCTTCACCCATTCACTCTGCATCTTAATTATTGAAGCTATCCGATTAAGCGCTTCAGCATCTAAGGAAAGATCCTCCGGATCCTCTAGGCTTGGAAAATACGACCTTATAACCGCTATGAGATCGTTAACATTCACCGTAAAAGGGTTTAGCCCCTTATTCTCAACGACTCGACAGAACTCGATTATTCTCCGAAGCTCTTCCCTAGCGATTCTATGGGGACGCTTACTGACCATCACGTAACCTCCATGACGACGGATGTCCCCTCAATGTTCTGTACAGTTATCATGTGGATTCCTTTACCTTCAAAGTACGCTTGGTTTGGCGTGATTGCCAAGTACTGAACATCACTACCTTCAACAGCTGAGATAAGCAAGTTTGCGATAACCTCTCTATTTCTGGGATCCATGTGAACATCATACTCGTCTATCGCCCTGAACGGAGATTTAATATGCTGCTGTAGTGCTAGAAGAAATGCCATAACAGACGTGCTTCGTTCCCCGCCGCTCTGTGAATAGATATTTAGTGGAACAGGCTTCGCTCCTCTGAAGCCAACGTATATCTCTATCCCAGCTGATTCTATATCCTCATCATTGACTAGCCGCACATACCCTGTTCCATTGGCGTAAGCAAGGATCTTCTCATACTGGGAACTCACGCTTGAGAGCAGATCTCGAATAAGCCTCCTCCAAGTAGCCATCCTCTGCTCAACCTCAGCCAGAGCCTTTTCGCGATTCTCGGCGGCCAGTCTAGCCTTTTCTCGAAGCTCCAAGTATAGCTTAGAATAGGACTCATACATGCGCTCCACGTCACCGGGTATATCGGCCATGGCCGATAAGCGTCCATCGATCATACGTATCTCATCTAAGATCTCATCCGGGCTTCTGAGGACAGCGATCCTTGACCCTTTTTCCTCAGCTCTACTCGTGGCTTCAGCTATTCTCTCCTTTAGATACTTGATTTTCCTCTCTATCTCACGAATCTCGGATTCAATTTCCCTCCTGCGATACTCAAGTATCGCTAAGTTTATTCTCTCCTTCAGAATTCTCTCATTCAGCTCCTCGATGTCTTCAGAGATCTTCTGCATCTTACCTTTTACATCAGAGAGCTCTTCTTCTAGGATAGGGAGGCTTCGTCGAGACTTCTCTACAGCCTCACGTATCTTTGTGATTTTAGCATTCAGCTCTCCAGACCATTTTTCCAGATTCTTCGCGGCTGAGAGAGCCTCTGATGCGTGATTCGTATCTATTCCAGAATATGGATAGGAAGCTCCTTCCTCAATTAAGCCGAGGCCGCTGATGAAACCGTCGATCATTCGCCGCCCATCCTCAACTAAGGATTGAATATCACTGAGCATCTCCGCATTTTGAACGTTAAATTCATGCTTAGCTTTCTCCCTTTCAAGAGTGAGTCTTTCATCAAAGAATTTCCGCCAAGAAGCCTTTGCATTTTCGAGTTCACTATGTAGCTTATTCACCTCATCTCCAGAGAATCGTATCTCCTCCAATATTCTTTCAAGCTCAGCTTTCCTTTCGTTAAGTTTGCTTCTCACTTCGGAGAATTCTCCTTCTATCCGCGCTACCTCAGCCCAAGCGAGCTCCCGTTCCAGAAACCTCCTCTTCATCAATAGTTGCTTCCTCTGCTGGAAACGTTCGTACTGCTCGCGCCAGTAGCTCAGGGTCTCCTCGGCTGATTCAAGCATCTTCTTAAGCGAGTCTTCTTGGCTTAAGATTCTCCTCAGTTTATTCCTCGCCTCTAAAACATTTCTGCGGTATGATTCAAGCCCAGCGGCCGCCTCGACGAGCTTGAGTTTTTCTTGAGGAGGGAGAATAACGAATTGTTCAGCCATGTCCTGATGCATAATAATAAGCATGTTATCTGGATCAACCTTGAAGCGTGAAAGAAGACGGGTAACCTCAGCCTTTGTCGCATGGACATTATCAATCTCAAACCAGTACTTCCCATCTCTTCTTAAAACACGAGTCAAGTATATCTGGTCTTTATTTATTCTGCGAACTAGTCTACGACCGCCTCTTCTAGAGTTATCTAGAACAAGAGTTACTCTTCCAATATCTTTCCCTCGGCGGATCAGATCGCTTAGCTTCTTCGATCTTTCAGTATAAGACTGTCCGAGGGCAACTGATATCCCGACCAGAATAGAACTCTTACCAGCGCCGTTAGGTCCACATATTATATTTATGCCTGGCTTAAGCGGTATCCTAGCATACTCGTAGGACATAAAGTTCTCTAATATTATCTCCTTTATCAGCATCGATTGAACGGCCTCTCGAAGCCTCTTATGAGATTCTGCCTCCTTAC
>JAGGUU010000108.1 GCA_021158305.1 Candidatus Bathyarchaeota archaeon | reverse complement strand
TCCTGAAGGAGCTCACCTACTTATCTATTTGATGCGCTTCTTCACGTCTCATACCTTAACTTCAATTAGAGAAATCCGTAGCGGGGATCTTAAGATTCTCTCAACCGACGAATATGAGGTCGATTTATCCGGTCTCTCCGCGGATGATGCTGTATGGTTCAAGATGACGTACTATCCAGGCTGGGAGGCAATCGTCAAGAACACGGGAGAAAGACTGAAGATTTTTCTTGCGGGGCCGCATACAATGCTCGTTTTTCCGCAGAGAAGTTCAACGCTTAAAATAATCTTTAAGTTTGGCAAAACTCCCGATGTTATTATCGGCGAATATATCAGCATTATATTCTATGGAATATTATTTCTGTATCTCATACCCTATCAAACAATCAGAAAACGTTATCATCCACCCGAAGGTTGGGTTCACACGCATCACAAAGGTTTAGGCTATAAAGCTATGAGTATGGGAAAACGAAATCAGAAGAACGCTAAGTAATGTCATTTTATTCCTTATATTGAATAAACCGCTTAAGCAACATAGAGGGATAGTCAGAGCTATCATGTTATTAGCCCTTTATGCTTGTCAATTCCGGCCTTGGAGGCAGAAAACACCTTGAAATCTCCTATCCGTTATAAAAATCTCTTAAATCAGATAACAAAGCCCAATCCAAAAAACTTTAAATATTTTGAAAAGGCATCATAAAGAGGATTACTTATAGTTAGAGGAAGGCTTCTATGCATCAGGTATGAGCTTGTGGTTGAAGAAGATGAGGGTGCTTTTTGTATGTTTTAAGCCTCTGCAGACCGAGCTTGGTGGTGGACAGACTTATATTCATGCTATTTCTCATGGTCTCGCTCGCTTAGGCGTGGATGTGTATGTTTTAGGTTTAAAGGAGCGACGGCGAAGCATGCAGAAAATTTTCAAGTACAACCAAAAAATAGTTCGTTTATACGAAGCAGGCTCTTATAGTGGTAACTATCTAAGAGATTTTTTGAAGTTGCCGGAATTTATTAAGTTTTATCGGTATCTTGCAAGGCGCTCTGATATAGTACAGGTTAATGGTCTGATTGACCGTTTCATAGCGAAATGTTTGGGATGTTTTACAAGACGCCAAAAGATCGTATTTTGTATTGACGGAGATGTGGAAAGATCATTAAGATACCAAAGAGCTCATCAACCATTCATCCGAGCGTTGCTCCTATTGATTTGGAAAATCGAGATGTGGCATACAAGATATGTTATAGCTAAACCTAGCTTAGCAAGAAGAAAAGGTTGGGTAGGTATTCACGTTCCGGTCTCTATCAGGTGATCCTTATGTCATTTAAAATCGCTTCTTTATCGAGGTTAAGTTTTGAACGAGGAATAGAGCAGGTGATTAAAGCGTTGCCCTTGATTAAAAATGATGTGGAATATTACGTAGGGGGAGAAGGAGATCCAACCTATAAAAAGAAGCTGATTAATCTATGTAAGATTTATGATGTTTTATCAAAAGTGCATTTCGTGGGAAAAGTCGTCTCTCCCAAAAAATTCTTTAAAGATAAAACGCTAGTTGTAAATCCGATCTTGATTAAGACCGGCGAAGAATATGGCTTCTCAGATTTAGAGGCTCTCATAAATAGGAAGGCTCTTATTCGTAGCTGGGATAAAACGCAACGTGTGTTGAGGCACGGATATAACGTTTATCATGTTAATCCTATTCCTGAAGAAATCGCTTCGGCTGTTGATTATCTCATTGACAATCCTAGTCTTCGAAAGAGATTAGAAGAAAACGGCTATAAGACGGCTCAAAGAATTAACACACTAGCAATCAAACAACACTTAAAATTTTATAGGATGATAATAAATTCTTAGGATCATGCTTGACTTGTTTTTATTCACCTAACAGAGCAAAGAAATATCAGAAACTAGTTGCAAAATTTTATTTTGTGTGGAAGTGAATTATTGCTCCGGACGAAATAACTTTAGCCTTTGGATGATTAAATATGAAAGTTGCTCATATAACTCCATATTTTCCTCCCAATGTTGGTGGAGTGGAAACATATGTGTATGAACTTACTAAAAAATTAGCTAGGCATTGTGATGTTGAAGTATTTACTTGTGGTAGGGGTTTTACTGAAAAGGTTGCAGGCGTTATCGTTCATCGTTTAAGAGCAATCGATATTAAGGATATGCCTTTTCATTTGAAGATACCATATCCGATTCCGCCAACTTTGCTGTTTCATGCATCTCTATCAGATGCGGATATCGTTCATGTGCATGGACACGCCTTTTTTACGACTTTTGAAGGGGCCTTAGCCGCGCGAATTACTAAGAAGCCGCTTGTTATGACGATACATGATGTAGGATTAGCATATATGGATTATGCTTTTATGAGAGGACTTCGTCGGATAGTCGATTCTATACCTGTACAAATGGCTGTTAATTGGAGCGATATAGTAATCGCTCAGAATCGTGTAACGTATGATTATGTATTAAAATTCAAGCCAAAAAGGATAATTTTGATTCCGCAAGGTGTGGATACAGAGAAATTTAAACCTAAAAGGATTAAGGGCAGATATATAACCTTCATAGCCGCGAGACTTGTTAAACTTAAGGGAGACGAAGTATTCGTTAGAGCTGTGCCTCTCGTGCTCAAGGAGATAAAAGACGCCAAATTCAGAGTTATAGGAGAAGGATATAGAAAAGAATATTTGATGGAAATAGCGAAAAAAGATGGAGTTCTAGATAAAATAGACTTTATTGGCTACATTCCATATAATGAGGTTCCCAAATATTTAGCTGAAGCAAATGTTGTTGCATGTCCAGGCTTGGCGGGGCTTATTCTCCTTGAAGCAGCAGCGATGAAGAAGCCGATAGTTACAGTTCCGCACATGTGGAACGTTGAGTCTTTGGGGAATACCGTATTTTATGTTCCATTAGTCGATCCAAGAAAACTTGCCGAGAAGATAATTTATGTATTGAAAAATCCTGATGTTGGTGAGAAAATGGCAGAAGCCGCCTACAGGAAGGTGATATCTGAAAGGAGCTGGGAGATCATTGCATCAAAGCATTTAAAAGTTTATCGTGAGCTTCTGAGGAGACGTAGCTCTGCTTGAAGGCACATCCTGAAGTCTCTATAGTAATTCCAGCATATAATGAGGCTGATAGAATAGAAACCACAATATACAGAATCTTTAATGAAATAAAAAGCTTTGAATTTGAGGTTGTTGTATCTGAGGATGGAAGCACCGATGAGACGCCGCTCATCCTAAAAAGGCTAAAGAAAAGATTTGGAGATCGGCTCGTCACGATTCATAATAGGAGAAGGCTGGGTAAGGGAGGCGGCTTCCTCAGAGGAGTTGAACATTCACGGGGCAGATATGTGATTCTCCTCGACGCTGACTATCCAACGGATGCAGATACAATCATCAAAATTGTGAAGTATCTGAGGATGGGTTATGATTTAGTCATAGGCTCAAGGGCTCACGAGCTAAGTATTCTAGATCCACCTCCACCTCCACTTAGGAAGGTTATTGGAAGAATCTTCAACTTGATTGTCAGAATTCTTTTCAGAATTCGGATACGTGATACTCAGTGTGGAGTTAAGGGATTCAGAAAAGAGGTCTTCTCAATCATAGGTCCAATTCAATTCTTAAGCTTCATCTTTGATGTTGAGATGATAGTTAAAGCGCAGATCCATGGCTTACGAATAAAGGAGATTCCAATCTACTGGTCAGGCAAGACTGGATCTAAAGTAAGAGTGTTGAGGGACACGGTCACTATGCTCGGTGGATTGATAAATCTGTGGATTAAGCTTCCAAGATACCGGAAAATCAGCCGTGAAGGAATGAAACATTCAGGAGAATAACGTTATTAGAAGAGGGTTAAACGTCTAAAGCATCATCCAGTAGACTTGAAGAGACAAAACATTCAAGAGATCTAGGTTCCTTAATAATAGGTAGATTTCTCTCGCGCGTTTTGTTATCTTTGATAATTTTAGTTTTCGCATTGAATAAGGACAATAAATCTCGAAATTGATGATCTATAAGTCTTGCATATTGTTCGGAAGAGGAAAAATTCATGATAGATTATAAAAAGGGAGACGTTGTCTTTATCTGATTAATGCAGTTGATCCTTTATTGATCAGGGAGCATTTCTATCCATTGTCCAATCTTCATTTCGAGGGCTTTATCATAAACGAGCTTTGCGGTTACGGCGTCTTGGATGGCTAATCCCGTGGATGTAAAGATGGTGATGTCATCGGGCGATGTTCTTCCAGGTTTTAATCCAACCATAACTTCGCCTAGCTCTCCGCAGATGTCCTCCTTCTTTATTATTCCCTTGGAGAATGGAACGTTAACTTCTCCGGAATGTAATCCTTGCTTCCAATCGTCTAGGTATATCTTTGCACGTAGAAGTATCTTGGGGTCTAGCTCTTCCTTTCCCGGAGCATCAGCGCCTATGCACGTAATATGCATTCCCTCCGTGATCCACTCGTTTAAGACTAGGGGTTTCCTCGAAGGAGTAGTGGTAACAACAATGTCAGCGTCCTTAACTGCGTCTTTCACGTCCCCAACTGGAATAAGCGTGGCTTTTCCCCTGCAGAGAGGCTCCATATCAGAAATGTATCTTTTTCTTTCTTCCTCAGTTAAGCCCCAAACACGCACCTCATCGAGCTTTCCGTAGAGGTTTAAGAGAGCCATGAGCTGTGTCCTAGCTTGGGTGCCTGCCCCCACTAAACCAACCGTCTTAGAGTCTTTCCTCGCCAGATACTTCGCCGCAACTCCTCCAGCAGCGCCTGTTCGCATAGCTGTTATCCATCTTCCGCTCATCACAGCGAGAGGGGCTCCATTCCTCGGATCCACTAGAACTATAGTCGCCATTACTGTTGGGAGATTAAACTTTTTGGGATTATCTGGATGAACATTCACTACTTTGACGGCTGAGATATCTAATCTCTCGAGATAGGATGGCATGGCCCTTAAGTCGCCATTATATTTATCATATGTTAGGTAGATCTTCGGCGGCATCTGCACGTGTCCTAGAGTTTTCTCCTTGAAAGCTTCCTCAACAATATTCATGACTTCATCTATTTTAAGTAAAGGCTCTATTTCCCTCTCCGTTAAGATGAGAACCTTCACTCTTTAAGCCTTCTCTATGGCCACTCCGTTCCTTGGATCTTTAACGTATTCCCTGAATCTTTCCAGTATCTTCCTCGTTATCGGACCCATTCTTCCCTCTCCAATCCGTCTTTTATTCACCTCTCTTATGGGCATTATTTCCGCAGCCGTTCCCGTCACAAAGGCCTCATCAGCTCCGTATAGTTCAACAACAGTGATTCCCTTCTCGATGACTTGATAACCCAGGTCTTGAGCTATCTCTTTAACTACGCTGGCCGTTATCCCCGGCAGTGGACCGCTCGTGGATGGTGGAGTTATTATTTTTCCATCCTTGACAATAAATATGTTCTCAGCCGTGGCTTCGCAGATGAAACCATTTGTGTCCAAGATTATAGCCTCGTCGACGCCTGCGTTATTGGCTTCGATCTTCGCCAATATACTATTTAAGTAATTCAAGGACTTAATCTCATGTGTAGTTGCATCGACGGGGTCTCGGCGAACCCACGAGACTATCATGCTCATTCCCTTCTCCCGCTTCTTCTCGTCATATAGCTGCAATAGAGGAACTGTTATTATGATCACCGAGGGCTTTGGGCATTTCCTAGGGTCTAGTCCAAGGTCTCCTTTGCCTCTCGTCACAACGAGTCTGATATACGCGTCTTTCAGATTATTCCTCCTCAACGTTTCAAGCACTGCCTTCATCATCTCTTCTTTGGTCAATGGAATCTCCAGCATGATTGCCCGCGCTGAGTGATAGAGACGATCTATGTGCTCCCTGAGCTTAAATACTACTCCATTATAGGATCTAATACCCTCAAAAACTCCGTCGCCATAAAGGAATCCATGATCGAAGACCGAGATTTTAGCCTCGGACTCCGGATAATATTCTCCATCAATATATACTAGAAGCTCCTTTTCAGGCAACATGCACACCTCTTCTCAAGAATATTCCAGTCTGCATAAATATGTGTAACGATGAGTCTATCCATAGAAGCGTGGTCTCTTAGAAAGTCTCATTGGGAGACTCAGGGGTTTGAAAGGCTTGCCTCTCGTTAAATCCTTTATTTCAGAAACAAGCTCTTCGAGGCTCATCTTCCTTATCTCCCCGCCTCTTCCAGCACCTGAAATCCTACGGTCTCTTACTGATAGAACTCCAGACTCCACTTCTCTCTGACCTATGACAACGATGTATGGTATCCATTCCATCTCTGCCTCCCTAATCTTCCTCTGCATCGTTAATGGTCTATCATCCCAGTCGACTCTTACGCCGCATTTCGCAATCTCCTCCGCTATCTTTTCAGCCTCTGCATAAAAGCGATCCGCAACTGGCACTATTCTCACCTGCGTTGGAGAAAGCCAGAGCGGTAGCATCGGCGGCCGCCCCTCCTTCTGATCTCTATAGGCCTTCTCAAGCATCGCATAGAGGTCTCTTTCGATAGCTCCGCTTGGAGAGCAGTGAAGAATGAGAGGAACCTTCTTTTCGCCGTTCTCATCTATGTAGAAGATTCCGTACCTCTTCGCATTCTCTATATCTATCTGATCCGTTGAGAGAGCTGAAGCCTTATCTAGGTTGTCAACAAAGTTAAACTCCCACTTCAGAACGAAGTAGAAGAATCGTTCATCCCACATCTCGACAAGAGCCGGCTTACCAAACTCCTTGACAAGGGAGATTATGAGATCCTTGTTTTCCTCATAGAAGCTCTTCGTGAATCTTATCGCGAGCTCATAGTCGTTTCTGTCCAGCCCGAATCCTTTAAGAGTCTCGATGCTTAGTCGGAACCTCTTCATAAACTCCTCCTTTGCCTGCTTCATATCTGCGCATATAGCATGGACATCGGGCATAGTGAAGCTTCTAAGCCTCCTTAGGCCGGAGAGCTCGCCGCTCTTCTCTCTTCTGAAACTGTAGCGGGTTAGTTCGTATATTCTGAGTGGAAGTTGACGATAAGATATCTGAGCGTCATGAAGCATAAGGAACTGTCCGAAGCAGGCGCTGAACCTCAAGAAGAAATTCTTATCATCCGACTTTAGGATGTATTGCCGTGCTGGAAATCTATGCAGATAATTCGATAGTGATGGATGTTCGAAATCGTACATGATCGGCGTCTCGACTTCCATGCCTCCATAAGCGATCACCTTCTCCGTCACAAATTGCTCTATCAGAGACTTGATTAGTCTTCCTTTAGGGTACCATCTAAAATTCCCCGGGTCACTTGCAGGTTCATAATCAACCAGCTCAAGTCTTCGCATTAGATCGACATGCGGAGGAGTTCGCTGGGCAGCACGCATCTTCGAGATCTCATAATCCGCAAATTTCTTCAAGTTTTCATGTCCTGAGAAATCGTACTCTTCAACCGAAATGAGTCTTCCATCAGGCTCCATAATGTACCAATAGGACTTTACCTTCTCCTCTGCCTTGAGAGCTTCAGAGACTATTTCACCTTTATCCTTCTCTCCGGGAGTGATGGAGCGGAACTGCTCCGCGAGCGGGTGACCCTTTATTGAAAGCGTGAATTCCTTACACCATCCGAAGGGAGCCCTATGAACTTCTATTCCTAAACTCTCTGCATAGGACTTCATCTCTTTCAGAATCTTTAATGCATCGGATGGGCTTGCCAGCTTGTTGCTTAGATGGGCGTATGGATATATGAGGATCCTATGAGCCTTTACTTTCTCCAAGTATTCCTTCACACCGTCCATTGCTTCACGTCCAGTCTGTAAAGTATCACCCTCTTCAACGCATGTGAAGAGAACAACTAAATCCTCTAAGCGTTGAATCTTCTTTTCACATTTCTCAGCGGAGGGAATCTCCTTTTCAACAGGGCGGAACTCGATGAAATCTGAGTGTAGCTGAAGTATCTTCACCACGTAAACCTCTTCTGTTTTTATAGCGTTATTTTAGAGATTACTGTGGAATCCAGATAAAGGTTTTGCGGATAATTAAATGACTGAAAATCAGGAGATTGTTAGAATAAGATTGTCGCCTCTGCGGATATCGCCTGTGTCGTTCAGGGAGGAGATTATGTGCTCGCATATCCTCTTAGCGTCCCAATTCTTTCCCCAATCATTGTAGAGCAGTCGCTTATGACCGTTAATGACCAAATATACTCCGACACTAAGCACGTTGCATCTTCTTCTAGTAATCCGCGTTATCCCTATATCTTCAGCAGCTTCTATAACAGCCTGCATGATTATCTTCTCTCTTCCTCTTTGATGCAGAGTTGGAGAGAGAATCAAGAATTCCATGATTATCCCCAGGATCAGCTTCACCGGGGATTTCAAGCATCTCCATATTTAAGGAATCTGTGCATCTTAAGGGAGGGGGGATCTGTGGAATTCAGATTTAGAGCGCTGAAATTCGGCTCTTGTACCGCCACTTCTCCAGCGTCTTCTCCTTCTTTATCGCCTTCTTATACTCTTTATAGTGCTCCTTACACAAGTAGACGCGTCTTGAACCCTTAACCTTTAAACCTGCCGCCTCAACTTTATCCGCTGGTAATGAGCGGATGGCTTCTCTACTGCACCCCTCAACGCTGCAAAGAATTCCTTTAGATATCTTTCCCATTCGAGAGTCACCTTCTAAATCTGAAGCATCTCATCAGCATTTTGCTCTTTGGTCTTCGATGTCAAAGTCAGATATTCAATCAGAAAGATATAAGTGTATAGTTGCTCCTTTTCTAAGTGTTTCATTTAAAGATTTGGGGCAAGTGTGAAGAACATGCCAGTTAAAAGGAAGAGTAGGGGGAGATCCAAGGGGCAAAAGGGTAGAAGTGACTATGTCCAATGCAGCATGTGCGGCGAGCTTGTTCCAAGAGACAAGGCTAAGAAGGTAACTAGGAGGGTCTCAATTGTTGATCCAGTACTAGCAAATGAACTCCGCCAAAAAGGCGCGTATCTACCAAGCCGAATAGAGACGAAGTATTATTGCATCTCATGTGCTGTACATATGGGTCTCGTAAAAGTAAGATCTAAAGAGGCAAGAAAGAGTAGGGGATGGAGAAGATAGGTTTATTTATACTTGCTATATGACTTGAAGAAGAAGATTACGCGTTGAAGAACTGTTAAGTTCGTTGCAACCGCTAGGATGAGAATTCCCCAACGCAAGGCTTCAAGCCAGAAGAGGCTGATGATACTCGAGGCGGCGATTAACATTATTCTTTCAGCTCTCTCGAAGACCCCGATGGATTCCATGGGGATCTTTAGCGCCTCGGATCTCGCTCGAACATAGCTCGTAAGCAGAGAGCCTATGAGAGCTAGAGTTCCCCAGAGGAGATCGCACAGCCCACCCATGATTATTCCAATATACACGGCGGAGTCAACGTAGCGGTCGAGAAGTGAATCTAGAAAAGCTCCCTTCGCGGATGCTTCCTTGCGGATTCTAGCTAGCACTCCGTCTAAAGCGTCTAGGAAGCCTGAGGATAAAAGAAAAAGGACTGCTAGGAAAAGGCATGCTCGACTTCTCAGTGGATCTGAGGCTGAGAAGCCTGTTATCCAATAAAATATTCCTGATGATATCCCTAAAGCTGCCCCCGCCGCGCTGAGATGACTTGGCGTCAACCCGATTTTATAGGCTATTTCAGCCTCAGCTCTAAGCATTGATTGAATCTTCTCTTTGAATCTTGTTAGCAATTATTCCTTCCATCCTCTGCTCCTAAAGGATCTTAGCAATGTTTCTATTTTTTGAAACGCCGAAGTATTCTGCCACCGTTGGACATTTAGTTCTTAATAGGAGAAGATGGGGCTTTTCAAGTTCAAATTCAGTTAAGGTTTCAGCGTATGCCATTCCCTTCGCCACTACGAAGTCTGAGTCTTCATAAGTCTTTAGGAAGCTGCTACTGTACTCTGACGGAATGAATCCTATTGCATCCGAACCTGTCGTCACTATCTCATCCGCCACCTTGTCCATTCCAACGAGTAAGGCGTCCTCTAAGGTTGCGTCATTAATCGTCGGCTTTCCCTTAACGCCTACCGTCACCTTTCCATTCTTCCTGATTCTCTTCAGCTCCTTAACCAAGAGAGTGTCGAAGGCTATTTCTCCAGCATTATCGGTTAAGAAAAGGATGGACTTCGCCTTACGTGCCATCCTGAACGCCTCTGAAAGATCATCTATTACCAGTTCTTCTTCAGCTCGACGGATGAGATGCTTAATCTCTTCAAATGTGAATTCATGTCCGGGGATGCCAAATTCAATTATGTTTCCGACTATTGCTACGAGAGCTGCAGTTCGAAAGCGTTCCTCACCGTTCCGCTTCGAGGAGATAATATTCTCGGCGTAAGGAAGAATCTTTAAGGCTTCCATATTGCTGATCTTTTTCTTTTCAGCGTAGGGATCCGGGTTTCCCGTGACCTCCTTGATGAGTCTCTCCCTCATCGTTCCTATAACTGCAGGTATGGCCGTAGGCTTGAATTCTCTGGAGAGGAGCTGGAGGAGCCTTTGAATAGCTTCGAAACGTATCTTCGTATCCTCGGTCGCTTCGAGAATCGCCTCGTATCCTCTTTTGAAGAGGCAGAGGGAGCAGCAGAATGTAACTTTCAAATCGTATCCTCTGCCATATTAGACTTTCTTAGCTGCCTCAGCGAATTCCTCCATGACTTTACGCGGATCCTTCGCCTTCACTATGCCGCTTGCAACGAGAACCCCCTCAGTTCCAAGTTTCAGAGCAGCCGCCACATCATCTCCATTGGTTATTCCAGCGCCGCATAGAACGGTAACGTCTGGATTAATCTTCTTAACAGCCTCAACTGTGCTCGTTACAACTTCAGGTTTAGCTTTTGAGACTGGTATGCCTGTGCCTATAAGCTCCGGCGGCTCAACAGCGATCATATCTGGCTTCAGAGCGGCAGCCGCCGCACTAACGGGTGTATTGTTTGTGCAGACTACTGTTATTAAGTCAAGTTCACGCGCCATCGTAACGGCGGCATCTATATCAGCCAGTCTCAGCCTGCGTTCCGAGTGGTTAATGAGCGTTCCATCAGCCCCCGCCTCTTTAACAGCTTCTGGGAGAATATGACCAGTGTGGCTTCCGGGCTTTATTGGATCTATGTGCTGTGCGAAGACTGGTATATCTACTTCCCGTACGATTATGGGTATGTCGACGAACTGAGGTGCGACTGAGAAGCATATGCCTGTTTCCCGGCTTACCTCCTCAGCTGCCTTGGCGAGTTCAAGTGCTTTTCTCCCCGTTCCCTCAGCATACGTCTTAAAGTTCACGATCACTATTGGAGTTTTTATCTTAGCCAACATGGATCACTTCCGCATATTTTTTAGACACTTCATCATTATATTGGAGCCGTACTTTTTACTCTTTCCTTCGCTAGGATAGACGGGAGACCACATAGCTGTAATGGATGAGTAGATCAGTTCATCCATTTGATAAGGCTTCCTTGACATATGCCATTCTCTTACAGTATGCACATACTCCGTCTAGTGATGGAAAACCACATTTCATGCATGGCGTAGCCTCTTGAAGCTCTATCTTTTCCTCAAGAATCTTGGAGATCTCCAGGAAGGCTTCTAGGGCTTGATATTTGAAGTTTGGATTCATCATTGATAAAGTCTCAAGAATCCTCAGCTTCTCCTTCGTCTTTGCTCCTCTAGAGTATGGGCATTCGATCTCTGTGAAGGGGATTCCGGCGTATAGGCAGTATAGAAGATTCTCTCTTCCAGATGTTCTTATGAGCGGTTTAACTTTACGCGTCATCCATGAAAAAAGCGGGGGGAGAACAGGCTTAAGCCTAACCAGCTGCGTCCACTGCTTTGTGAAAAAACTGTTGAACATGAAGATGAGAATATCATCCATGTTATGTCCAGTCGCTAAAACCTTAACTCTAGCTCTCCTGGCAATCTCCTCAAAACTATGTCTCTTTATAGTCCCGCAGACCGAACATATCTTCTTTTTGAAGATCGTTCTTCTAAAATCGCTTAGACTTACGTTCTCTTCCTTCTTCAAATCTAATACGTGAATATCCACGCCTACAAGGTCGGCGAGCCTCTCCGCTTCTTCTTGACATCGATTCGAATACTCGGGAATTCCGAGATTGACGTGGAGAGCTACGATTTTTTGACCTGGAAAAGCTCTGTGTAGCCCGTGGAGAAGAGCGGCGCTGTCCTTCCCTCCTGAAACAGCAACGCCGACTGTTTCATCTCTATGGAACATCCTATACTTCTCAACTGTACGCTTGATCCTACCTGTGTAATATTCTAGAAAGCAGTCGCGGCAGAGGGACAGCCTAGCATATGGGAGGTTCACCTCGGCATCTGCAGAGCCGCATCTACTACACTTCCTAGGCATAAAATTGAAACTCCATCTCTTCTTGAAGCCTTATCTGCAACGTTAAGGAACTATTTTGAAGTAGACCCGCTTATTTTTCTTTCCTTTATTTACTGCCTTTAGAAACTCTATCTGGCCGACTTCCCTCAGGTTTTTCACATGTGTTCCGCCGTCAGCCTGCTTGTCAACTCCAACTATTTCAACTATGCGGAGCTTAGGTATGTTCGGCGGCAGAGCCCCAGCCATCTTTATGACGCCCGGTATCTTCAGCGCCTCCTCCCTGGGAAGCCAGTATGCTCTTACCGGAATATCCTTCTTAAATAATTCATTTGCCTTCTCCACGTATTTTAGGATAAGTTCTCTATTAAGACCTTCTAGGCTGAAGTCGAACCGTATCTTGTCTAAGCCGAGCTCGTTCCCCGTGACTAACGCGCCCGTTTCGTTGCAGATAAGCGAAGCGAAAACATGCGCCGCCGTGTGGCTTCTCATAAGTCTATATCGCCTCTCCCAGTCTAAGACGCAGTGAACTCTGTCTCCCGGCTTCAGCCCAGCATGGTCAACCTCATGCGAGATCTCCCCTGAAAACTTTCCTACATAAACGACATTGAAGACCTCGCCGTTCCTTATCATCTTCCCAGTGTCCCATGGTTGACCTCCGCCCTTCGGATAGAAGATTGTCTGGTCGAGAACCACATATTTTCCGTTTTTTACAGAGACAACTGTAGCGTCGCATTCCTTAAGGTAGCTATCTTCTAAGTATAGGGCTCTAGTCAAGGGATCCACCATAAGAGGTTAAGATGCGAAAAAGATAAAGCTTACCTTGCCATGAAGATTGAGCGAAAGCCAATATAAGCACGGTGGATTAAAATACCTATCGTGATAAAGAATGTCTGAGGTTGACCGTATAGTTCATCGTGACATGTTGCTGGCGTTTATGGGTCATATACTCGTCAGCCTATATGGAGAAGAAGCCCTCGAAGTCTTATCTAAGTGGAACTGTGAAAGGATAAAGCGGAGATGGAGGGAGATAGCGAAATCCACTGGAAGAAGCGATCCTGAATACTTCTTCCGCCTCTTCAACGATAAAGTCCACGACTTCAAAGTTATCAGGAAATCTAAGGAAGCCTTAGAAGTGAAGGTGTTCAAGTGTCTCCATGCGGAAACATTAAGGAAACTAAACGCGGCGCATATAGGGCTGAAACTGATATGCCTCGGAGATGAAGCCGCTACTGAGGGTTTCAACCCCAAAATTAGATTCATTAGGCCGAAGATACTTATGGCCGGCGACGACTTCTGCCACTTCATATGGGAACTCGAGAAAGAAAAATAAAAGGTATTGAGGCTCCTTTCAGAATCAATAAACTATCTCTCCGTTTCGAATAACTCTAATAGCCTTCAGAAGCTTCTTGCAGATCCGTCCCTCGCCCTCAGCATCTAGAAGTGGAAACCTGCCCTCAGTCATCTTCAGCACCGTGACGTCTCCACAAGCGCCGGGTTTCAGAGTTCCAATCTCTCCCTTTTTTCCGATAACCTCCGCGGGCTTCACCGTGCTTGCCTCTACAACTTCCTCCAAGGATAACCCTAAATGAAGAAACTTAGACATGACCGTCGGCATATCATAGGCTGGACCGTTAAAGCTTTCAGCGTGGATATCCGTGCTTATTGTGTGAGGCTTTATTCCCTGCTCTATGCCCTTCTCAGCGACTGACCATCTGAAGCTACGTACTCCATGGCCAACATCAAATATTACTCCGCGCTTCGCAGCTTCGAAGAATTCCGGCTGAACCTTACCGTCTATGTCAAGCAATCCGTCATGCCGCTCAATTTTGATTCCATGATACAAATGCGTAATGATATCTCCCTTCCTCACGTACTTTAACGTTTCAGGTTGATAGTGATTCTCAGCCATAAGCAAGCATCCAGCCTCATCAGCGGCTTTTCTAGCTAGCTTCACACCTTCTAAGCCGTGATGAGCCCACTTAATACCGAGGATTACGTCGCGGTTTCTCCGTATTACTTCAAGCGTGCCTTCGATGTTTATGAACATCTCGTCTCTTCCAGTTATCAAGCTCGGCCACTTCTGATTCTCCCTAGCGTATTCTATCATTCCTTGAGATTCAATGTTTATTAGAGCGAAGATTCTTGTTCTGGAATTGTTTATCACGTACTTTCTGAATCCCATGAAGTTCAGCTCTCCAGTTGACCCCGCGTCAACCACCGTTGTGCTTCCTTTAGCTAGGCAGAGCAGCTCCGGGTCTACTCCTATATGGGCTATTTTGTAGCAGCAGTGGACATGAATATCGATGAGTCCAGGCGTAACGATCATTCCATCCGCGTCTATGACATATTTTGATCTGCTTGCGTTTATACCCCTGCGGATATCAACTATCTTCCCCTCGGATATCGCTACATCTTTAACTTCATGAATTCCCTGAGAAGGATCGATCACCATTCCATTCTTAATGACAACATCATATCTTTCCTCCTTCAAAATGGAACCCTCCCACATAAATTGTTACTATATAGTTTTTATTTTGTCTTCAGTGGCGAAACCTCACCGGCAATTAAGTCAAGGTCTCAGATACTGTATACATAAGCGTGAAGAGAGAGGGAAGCTTTCTAAACAGTTATCTAAAGTCTTGGAAGATCCATTCGTCTTTCTCTTCAATCATGCTTTTAAGGATCCTTTGAGCCGTTTCCGGGCTGATAGAGAATAAGACCTTAACTATGTGTTTGCAGAGTCTTTTTTCTTCTATTCCCTTACGCCAATCGTCACAGTTGTGCCTCAGAACCTTCTTTTTCAGGTTTATCTCCACCATGTACTCTTTAATTCTCGCCTTAACGATGTCCTCTGAAGATTCTTGAATCTTGAGCTCTTCATCTCCTATTCTTATCCCTCTGCGGATTCTGTTTAGATCCGTAATCTTGAGAAGAAGCTGCCAGATCAGGCTTTTCTCATCGCTTAGATTCTCGATCTTCAGCCCGCCCCATTCCGAGGCGCCGTATAAATTATATTCGATTATTCTCTTTTTGACCTCCTCATGCTTCCGCTCCGCTATCTTCAACATCTGCATGAACTCGATGCAGTTCTCTATAGCGTATCCATGGAAGTGATTGTTAAAGTATCCATAAACCTTCTTGGTTTTTCGAGATGCCTCTTCAAGCTTGGGCACCCATTCTTTAAGCTCCTCCTCCGAGTATCTATAATTATACCAGAGCCTAGGGTTTCTACCATGCCATCTAAAGTAGGCGAAATCCGCGGTGACGTGGACATCGGAGGGAAAGGAGGGCTCATCAACAGCGCAGTAGGCTACATTATGCTCCCTCAGAATCTTCCACGTTTCGCTTCTAATCCATGAGGGATTTCTAAACTCAACGGCAAATTCGTAGCCGTCTGGAATTATCTCAAGGAAGGCTTCAAGCCTCTCAAAGTCCTTGTCATAAGTGAATTTGGGAGGAAGCTGGATTAGTATGCATCCGAGCTTTCCAGAAGAGCTGAGGGGTTCAAGGATCTCCAGAAATCTCATCAAGTCGCTTTTCACATTCTCCTCTAGACTCATTTTTTTCTTGTGAGTTATAAGCCTCGGTAGCTTGGCTGAGAAGATGAAGCCACGTGGGGAGACTCTGTTCAGGCCATAAATAGTTGACTTAGATGGATAGCTATAAAAGGTCGAGTTTATCTCAACCGTTCTAAAGAACCGGGCGTAGTAGCTGAACATTCTCTTCTCATCGCTGTAGAATGGGCCTACCCACTCCTTATATGACCAGCCGCTTGTTCCCAGTAGAATCTCAGCCATATCAGCTCACGCGGAGAGAATTATCCGCCAAAAATTAATGAATAAAATATGGGAGATAAGCGTATCTGTTCCGAGGCTAATCTTCACGTCTCACAACGGTTATTGTGCACTTAGCCGCTACGGCCGCTATTACCCCTAACGCTGCAAGCCATGGAGCCGCCACAGCTCCTACAAGGCCAGCCCAGGCAGGTATCTCCAACAAAGTTTCTCCCTTCTCGTTTTTCACTATGATCCTTCTCACATTGCCTTCGTGAAGCAGCTCCTTTATCCTTCTGATAAGCTCATCTGATGAGACCTTGTATTCTTCCTTTGCAGCCTCCCTAACTGAGACTCCGCACTTCGGACAGAAGTTAGCGCCTTCAGGAAGATCTGCGCCGCAGTTGCTGCATTTGCTCATTCTATCACCACACGATTTAGACTCTGCTTTAATTAAAGAGGCATCCCTTATTAATTAGACGGCTCCCGGAACGGTCTCTGCTGAATTTTTAAAAGGAAGATGAGATGATATCTTTCCTCAAGGTGTCATACATGATGCGGAATGAGGCTCTGAAGGAAAAGCTACGCGGTAAGCTATTCTTGTCCTCCATGATGAACGTAACCGATGGTGCTTTCTGCTCTGAGAGGAGCGGTGGCTGCGCGATGGTTCAGCTCGGCGCATACTTGGCTGAGCCACCCATGTATGGGAAGATCCAATCTGTTCTTCCACCTGAGAGGGAAGAATGCGTCAGATTTCTCTCCGAAGAGTGTAGAAAGGCGAGAAGCCGCAGAGAATTAAGCGTATGCTTGAACCTCGCAACGCCGAGACTTGAGTGGGGGCTTGAAGCCGCTGAGGCATTTCGGGAAGCCGGAGGAGACATAGTTGAGCTTAACGTTCATGGAGGATATGAGAGATATCTAAAGCTCGGATTGTTGAGGGCAATGGTTCTTCCGGAGAATAGGCCGAGGTTGATTAAGTGGCTTAAGGCATTCTCTAAACTGGATATTCCAGTGATCGTCAAGTTTAGGATGGGCGTCGTCCCAGATTATCTATCAGTCCTCGAGGAGATTGAAGACTTAGTGTTTGGAGTTCACTTCAATATTAGAGACGAATCAAGCGGGAAGCCAGACTTCAAGTTCGCCGAGAAGATACGGGAGAGAAGCAATCTCTTTCTGCTTGTAAGCGGCTACGTTAGATCAGCCACCGACGCTAAGAGACTCTTCTCGATAGGCGTGGACATGGTTGGGGTGGCTGAGCCGACGATTAAGGATCCAGAGTTCATCGCGAAGATAGCCGAGCATCTCGGCTTATGAGACTATTTGAACCACTCCCGCATCTTCTCAACAAATTTCGGAAAGACTATCTCAGGATCCATTAGCTCCGGATGCCACCTTTTTTCCCATTCAAACGTTATGTATCCGTCATATCCGCCGTCAAAAAGCAGCTCGAGCATCCTCTTCAGGGGGACATCCCCCTCCCCAGGCGGAACATATCTTATCCGGCCCTCCTCATCAATGATTGAATCTTTAACATGCACGTTGATAATGTAAGGAGCTAGGTTTTCATAGGTCTCCTCCGGCTCTTCATGATTTAAGCGGAAGGGATGATGCATGTCCCAGAGCACGCCTATGTATGGATGATCAACCATCTCCATAACGCGGGAGACAATGGATGAATCAATCCAGTCGTCATGAGTCTCCAGCGCTATCTTAACGCCGAGTTCCTCAGCTTCACCAGCTATTTCCCGCAGGTTTCCAGCTAGGATGGAAATCATCTCATTTAGGCTGTATCCCTCTGGAATGCGCCCTCCGAAAACTCTTAGTACGGGTGCTGAGAGCTGAGATGCAACCTTCAAGTTCCTCCTCGTCTCTTCAAAGCTCTTCTCTTTCTCCTCGGAGCTGACAACCGCGAATCTAGCGGATACATCCACGGCTGAGACTGAGACTCCATATTCAGAGAAGAGATTCTTGGTCTCTTCTAAATCTGTGGTGAATTCTGGCAATCTGCTTATATCTATCTCGTCTTTTACGCCGCGGAGCTCAACGCCGTCGAAACCCATTCTAGAAGCATTCTCAACTATCTCTTTAAGGCTCCAACTTGGGCAGCCAAGCGTTGTGAAGGAGATCTTCATATAGTCTCACTCAGTAATGATAACCAGCACGCTATATTTAGCATTTCTAGGCTGAAGGAAAGTTATGAAAAAACGGAATAAAAAAGGAAATCAACAGAACAAACTAAACATAAAAGGCCGCGATATTATTTGGTAGCAGCATTCTATGATTTATCGGAGTTGCAATAGGATCTTATATTACGATCCGTTCAATAATCGTCCTTTCAGAAGTTTTTCAAATCTCTGAGTGTATAATTAGTTTCTTTCTAGTAGCGATAGGGATATCTCTCCCAGAACTTGTTGTTGAAATAGCAGCACTACGCAAAAAACAATATGCTTTAGCGATAGGAGATGCTATAGGAAGCTGTATTGTTGATGCCACTCTATCAGTTGGGATAAGACCCCTTATATTCCCGATACTTGTATCTGGAAAACACGTTGTCACAACTGGCTTTTATGCAATATTCGTCTCCATAATTGTAATCGCTACACTAAACATTAGAGAAAAACACGACAGGAAAACAGGAGCGTTCTTCATCAGCCTATACTTACTTTCATAAGTGACATTATATTCAATCATATAGTTAGGTGAGTTAATTTTTTCTTCAAGGAGAGCTAAAAATGAGGACAAAGTAAGGGAGCCTTTAGAGAAGATTCGGAACAAGCTTGAAAGAGCTGAGAAAATACTCGATGAACTTAAAGAATAACTTTTTCAGGTTTAACTTCATTTTCCCTCTTTAAATCCGTTTCGTTAGTAAGCGGCAGCATCCATTAAATCGCATGTTTTACATGGAGTGTTAAAGAATTATTTTTCTGAGAGCGGATAGGAATGCGTCGTTTTCCTCCTTCAGGCCTATAGACACCCTTATGAATTTGTGTGAAAGCTGGTTTGACGGATCGAAAACTTTTATTCCCTGTTCTTTAAGTTTTCTCGCCGCGTATGGTACATCTGTGCGGATCAACAAGAAGTTTGTGCAGCTCGGATATACTTTTACGCCTATTTTATTTGCTTCTTTTCTCACCCTTTCCCGTTCCTCTTCGATCAGTCTTACGTTTTTTTCTACGTATCTCACGTCTTTCAGAGATTCGATCGCAGCGTATACACTTGGTTTGGAGGGTCTAAGCGGAAGATCTAGGTGGGAGAAAAAGTCTAAAACAGTTTCCCCAGCGATCATGTATCCAATTTTTAATCCAGCTAAACCGAAAGCTTTACTCATGGTTCTAGTGACGGCGAGGTTCAGATGGTTCTTCACCATGTCGGCAACGGTGAAGTGAGAGAACTCGTAATAGCCCTCGTCTATCAAGAGAATTCCGCTTATGCTTTCGCAGATCTCATCAACTAAACCTCTATCTAAAAGAATTCTTCCCGAAGGATTATTCGGGTTATCTATGACCACTAGAGATGCATCCTTCGACTCTTCGATAAGTGGTTCAACTGGTAAGCTAAAAGATGGTTCAGACAATTTAATCTTCAATATTTTCTTCCCGAGTTTTTCAAGGTGCTCCGCTACATGCGTAATCATAAAGAACGTTGGATCTACGATTACAACTTTCCCTTTCCAAGAAAAGAGGTGAAGGGCCTGCGCTATTAACACTTCAGCTCCAGAACCTACAAATATTGATTTCTCTTCCACTTTCGAGTAAATGGACAGCATTCTCCTTAGTTCATTTAGTTCGGACGTTTTCAAGTATCTGTTTGAATTGATTAAACCTTTCTTCGCTGCTTCAATTACTCTTTTAGGTGGAGGATATGGAATCTCATTTCTGTTTAGCTCTATAACCTTTTTCAATAGATCACCCAGCTGCCTCAAACAACTTTCATTATCGTTTCTTCGTTATAATTCGTTATCACCTTGATGTAGCCCTTTAACATATCATCTACTTCAACATCACCAGTATCAACCCTTAAACATCGCAGCTTACTCACCTTACCTCTCGTAGCCACTATCACTA
>JAGGUU010000050.1 GCA_021158305.1 Candidatus Bathyarchaeota archaeon | reverse complement strand
ATTCGGTATTGTTCCTTTGTTTATGACATTCACATATATTGGGACTTGTATCTGCTGGTTGAAGAATGGTATCTCATAGCTGTCAGCTGGCTTATCATTGTATAAGGAGTCTATTAAGGTTGCTATAACCTCACCGCTTGGCTTCGGCGGTATAGATTGCGATACGGGCTTCGACCTGTCGAAGGCTATTTTTGCCATTTCCTCGATTCTCCTCCTAACATTCAGGATTCTTATGGCGCATCCTATCTCTGAATCTGGCCCTCCGTAAGGGCCATACCAGTATTGTTTAGTTTTAAGATCCCAGTGATATTTCCATGTGCCCCCGCGGACGCTATCTCCTATTGGCAAATATCCATAGGTCTTGTACATATCTATAGCCGCGGGACATAATTCTAGATCCCAAGGATCTGTTGTATGCTCTCTCCATACCGACCAGTATTCCTCAGCATTCTCTCTGATCCAATCATCTAGGTACTTATAGGCATCCTCGCCTTTATATTCAAATTTTGTCAGCCATATGACATGATTTAATCCTTTCATTTCAATCTCAACATCCTTAGGATCAATAATCTCTGCAACCTCCTTGTAGCATTCAGCTCTATGGGCAGCACAGTGTGGAACTATGTTCTTGCCAAGATTCTCCTTGGCTAGACGCATAGCTAGAACTTCTATGGCTGATCTATAGCCTAGAAAACCATGGCATATTCCCACTACATTAATCTTAGTCTCTCTGCCTACCATCGTAGTCAACTCGAGAACCGGATTCGAGACTATGAAGAACCACGCATTTGGGGCGAGATCCTCTATATCTCTGGCTATATCCATGTGGAGCTTGAAAAGATAGTAGCCCCATATCGTATGATAATCTCCCACATAATTCCACTCTACACTATTGATTCCTCTATAGTAGCCACACCTCTCCGATGCGTCTCTCATATTCTCGTAGTATGTGTAGCCCTTAGGAAGAGCTGTAGATATTACAAAATCAGCATCCTTAATGGCTTCAGCTCTATCCTTTGTGGCATGTATCTCTATGGGAAGCTTTAGCTCATCAACGTACCTCCTAGCTAGCGTCGATATGAGGTTAAGCCTATAATCGTTAATATCCATAAGCCAGATCTCAGAATCACGTAGGTCCTTCTTTAAGTATATATCCACCAAAATTCTACTTGTCCATCTAGCACTACCAGCACCTATAAAGGTAATCTTAGGTCCCAAGAGAACACCTCCAACCTGCAATTAAAGCCATTAAAGACCAGCTCTTATATAAGATTTTTGTGAATTGCCATGAGTTCTCGTCGTTCAAGACCGTTGGAACATAATACTCCGCAAACCTCAATCTCAATCAGCACAATATCGTCTCCTGACACATGCACATATACGTCGTTACTCCAGAGACAGGAGATATAGAAAAGTATGTGAAGAGTTCTGGAGGTCGTCTTCCGGAGATCTAAGCCAAATAATCACAAAAGAAGAATGAGAGCTAAAAGGTATCAACTCCAAATATAGCTTCACGATTTTCCATTATAATTTTATAGCATCATATAGAATAAATGGGAGCATATAGAATCTATAAGAATGGGCCCGTAGCCTAGCTTGGACAGGGCGCAGAACAAAGCGTAGGCCTTCGGAGCCGAATAAGTGGAGAAAGCCTGAGGTCGAGGGTTCAAATCCCCCCGGGCCCGCCACCTTTTGGGTTCGAGTCCTTTAAAACTTATGCAATATTATTTTTGGGTGTTTAGGGGTGGCTGGGCGGGCGAAGTATGCCTCGCTATTGGAGGATGTTGATGTTCGCCGCTGGTATGGGAATGTGGCGCGTGGCTCCCGCGTTACCGCCGATGTCTATCTACGCAGGCTTGGAGCCTTCTGCCAATCTTTCGGGAGATCGCCTAAGGATCTTCTGGGCATGAGTGAGGCTGAACTTTACAATCTCCTGCTCGATTATGCTTCTATGATGGGGGAAGGGGTATGCTGGCAGCTATATTAAGTCGACTCTTAAGACCGTCAAGTCATGGCCGGCTCATAATGGTATAGAGATCCGTAGGAAGATCAAGATTAAGGGTGCTGATGATATGCCTACGCTCAGAGATGAGCATGTTCCGACGCAGCAGGAGCTAAGAAGAATCTTCCTCTCAAGTGACAGTAAGGCTAGGGTTGCCTGTGTACTCGTGGCTCACAGCGACCTAAGAATAAGCAGCATAGGTAACTATCTGGGCAATGATGAAACTAGAGTAAAAGACTTTCCGGAGATGAGAATCGAGGATGGCCAAGTGATATTTGAGAAGATACCTACGATGGTTGTTGTTAGACCTGAACTCAGCAAGGCTGGACACCAATACTTCACCTTTCTAAGTGAGGAAGGATGCGAATACTTAAAGGGCTATCTGGAAGAGAGGATGCTTGACGGCGAGGAGCTCACGCCAAACTCGCCCATAATAACCCCAAAAGCGAGAATGAAACCTTTCGTCCGGGCGACAAATATAGGAGACGCAATAAGACAAGCCATTCGAAAAGCAGGGTTCAACTGGAGACCCTACGTGCTGAGGGCGTACTTCGACACGCAGCTCATGCTAGCCGAATCTAAAGGTTCGTCATAAGAGATTACAGGCAGTTCTGGATGGGGCATAAAGGCGATATTGAAAACTGTTACACAACAAACAAGTGTAGACTGCCGAAAAGCGTGATTGAGGATATGCGTGAAGCTTACCGGAGAAGCCAAGAGTATCTCCAGACGACAAAGCCTGAGACAGGTAGAGAAAAACTAGTTGAGGAGTTCAGAAGACAGCTATTACTCGTGGCAGGCTTCAGCCAAGACGAAATCAGCGAAATAGACGTCGCTGGACTAATGGATGAGGAGTTCCAAGATCTCGTTAGAAAGAGGCTCTTGGGAAACAGGAATGAGAATTGTGGAGCACAAAAAGTCGTAAATCTCAATGAACTGGAAAAATACCTAGAGAACGGGTGTGGGAATACGTAGCAACACTACCAAACCAGAAAGTAATTGTGAAGCTACAGAGCTAGCCTTAATTCAAAATTTTATTTTAGAAACCTTTCCTTCAACCCGTCTTAAAAAATAAAATGTTTTTGATGTCTTAAAGCTATTTTTTGGCGAAGTAAATTGTTTTAATTATAAAGGCTATTGTCGTCAACCATGATTAATGCTTATATTTAGTAGTGACGGGATAGTTCCTTCATTCTTATTCTGCTTGCTTAGTTGTCAAGATCATGTTCTGATCAACTCTTCGTAATCCTTTTCAGCTTATCGATTTTCAAGCTCAAATCATTTCGGGTCTTTCTTTCCATACGGCATATAAGAAGCTCAAGACCGACAGAAAAAGTTCGCTTTTGGATATAACCCTCAATGATTAATATGAGAAAACTTTTCGCGAACTTAATTGAAGAGAAATCGCATTTATCTCTGCTTCAACCATCCTTTTTTTATATATTTTGAACGGAGATCTAAATACTGTTTTTCTGTCAATTTTTCGCATCAAGTATAATGAATCTAGCTTATTCAGATATGTGTTTATTTTTGATTTTTGATATTTGACGCTTTGGCTCAGTGTTTTTTGTTTGGTTTTGCGGATAATTAAGCCATCTTCCATATAGAATGTTTTACTGGTCATTTTTGATACTTGAGGATCATGCGTCACTATTATGAAAGTCTGCTGGTTATCTTCGTTCGGCTGGTTAATCAAAGTCATAAGATGGGTTGTGTTTTTGCTGTCAAGGTTTCCTGTGGGTTCATCCATTAGGACGACTTTTGGGCTGTTGGCTAGGGCTTTAGCCACGGCTACTCTCTGCTGTTCTCCTCCACTCATTTTATGAGGTATGTTATTTGCTTTTGCTCTAATCCTACATGGGTGAGTAATATTAACGCTTTTTTTCTCTTTAACAGTGATATTTCCGAATTTGAGCTTGCAAGAACCGTTGTCCTTTGGGCCTCATTTCTCTCAGGCAAGAACATGGAAGCAAGGATTCCGGTAAAGACTCAATGGAAATTCAAGCTAAGCCTTGAGGAAACTTTCTTCCAGTTCTTTGAGAATTATGTTGCGGTGGATGTTCCCGCTTTCTCCTTGAAGGATAAGAATCATGCTGGGGAGCGAAGGCTTCTGAAGCCTACTTTGATGATGAGGCCTCGGTGGAGGAGTATGACGCTGTGATTTTTAGAGCTACATTTATGGGTACGGCTGGGTCTGTTTGACCGAGTGCTAATAAATTGAGTTCTTAATTTTCTTATTCTTCTCTGTAGTTTTTCTTTACTCGCGCTCCTCATCTTCTTTTCCCATAATATATGCTGTTCTATGATTGATCGAAGTTCCTCAGTTTTTTCTTTTTCTTTTTCTAAGACGTTTTTTGTTTCTTTCGGATCTTTTTCTAAATTATATAATTCCAAATTATACAATTTGCCATGTTTTTCTTGACATATGAGTTTCCAGTTTTCTGTTCGAATAGCATATGTCCTGATGGTTGAAGGGAATATCCGATGACCGCTTATATAAACGCCTTTCTCGTTATGAGGGGCTTCACTAATTACAAAGGTGTTTGTTGGGTTTGATATGAGGTTATGTCCTCTGTAATCGTCTGGCATAGTGATGTCATAAAAGCTTAAAATGGTCGGCGCTATATCTAATAAAGAAACTAACCTACGATCTGCTTGTCTTTCTATACTTGAGCCGAATATGATAAGAGGGATATGTAAAAGCTCATCATAAAACCTCGCGATATGACCAAAATGTCCGTGATCTAAAAATTCCTGCCCGTGGTCCGCCGTTAGAATGATAATAGTATTTTCTATTAGCCCTTCGCTATCTAGAAAATGGAAAAGCCTTTTTATGCACTTATCGATGTAATATAACTTGTCATCGTAGACATCTATTACATCTCTAATACTTTTTGAGCTCCATTTCCTATTAAGTACGTTGTTAAGGATTTTCACTCTAGATAATCTTGACACTTCTCTGGAATATCTTTGCTCAAATTTTATGTCCGGTATCCAATATGGTTCATGAAGATCCATATAATGGATCCATAAGAAAAAGGGATGCTTTTTATTTCTATTTAACCAAGCAATAGCATATCTCGTTATGGTTTCTGCATCTACATAAGGTGAATATTCTAATCCCAAAAAAACTTTTAATTTATGTAAAACTTTTGATTCACATAATTTTAAGATTCTTTGGGGAAGGTGTCGAACAATTGATTGTTTAATGTAATCTCTTTTAAGAATCCTATTAGATGTGCTATATAAGAAGTCTTGAAAATAGTTCCACCCTCGGTTGTAGCCGTAAAATGCAGATAGATAAGGGTTTGAGTGAATGGCTGCTGTTCGAATTCCTTTCTTCTGCAACACTTCTGATATCAGGGTAGCATCTTGTGATAAAGGCAGTAGATTATGAAATTCAAGAGGATATGCCGACGCCAAAATGGATGGAAAAGAGGCTACTGTGAAAGGTCCATTTGCAAAGGCATTTTCAAACATCATTCCTTTGGAGGCAAAAAAATCTATAAAAGGAGTGGTTTTTCTTTCATAACCATAACAACTTAAATGATCCGCTCTCAAACAGTCTATCGTAACTAGAATCACATTGCTTTTCATTCTCCACAATTTCGCTCTCTCCATCGCCATTAGCAAGGCGCCGATGTCTAATCTCTTCATGATCTAGGTTTCTACTTGTGTTTCATCTTTTTCATTTCATAATTATACTAATTTCATGTATATTCTCAATATATGGTTAACTATGTTCCTGTAGGAATATCTGCTCATATATTTTAATATATATTCATGGTTCCTGCAGTA
Source organism: Candidatus Bathyarchaeota archaeon (assembly GCA_021158305.1). GTDB lineage: Archaea > Thermoproteota > Bathyarchaeia > Bathyarchaeales > DTEX01 > B63. Next base: position 14,929 of record JAGGUU010000050.1, on the reverse strand, counting down.
CGTTATGTTCATGAGGAGGTAAAGATTCAGAAAACAAATCCTTTTGGAGAGCTGATTAGAACCATATTTAAACGAATTTCAAAAAAGTAATAAAAAGAGAATTAAGTATCTTAGAAGAATTCGCAAATTAGTAAATAAAGAGGATTTTGGTAAGCGAATTAATGAAATTGGTGATTTTGAAAAGTTGTTGAAAAGTAATCTTTGTCCTTTTGTAGAATGTGATATAGAAATCAGATTTCTTATTCCCGATCTCGAAAATTTGTTTGAGAACGCAGAGATATTCATAGATGATGGTATCCGAACTTCTGTTAAGGAGAGGGGTCATGGTTTGCAACGGTCAGTAATATTTGCTATTTTTAGAATATATGTTGAGCTTATTCATAGTAAAAGTGATGATGAAAAGGCAAAAGAAAAGTCAATATTTTTTGCTATAGAGGAGCCCGAGTTGTATTTGCATCCGTTAGCTCAAAGGGTTATGATGGAAGTATTGCGCGAAATCTCAGAGATACCTGATCACCAAGTGATATATACAACGCATTCCAGCACATTCGTTGATATCTCGCATTTTTGATATCTCGCATTTAATGAGATCTGTTTAATGCGGCGGGAGCTAAAGGGCGGGCAATGGAAAAGTAAGGTAACGCAGCTTTCAATGGATGATATGATACGTGACCTAAAAGTTCGGCATCTCCACACTAATCCGACACCTGAAAGTATGCGGGAATGGTATTCTCATGTATGCGGATCTGCACGTAGTGAAGGTTTCTTTGCAAGAAAAGTTGTGATCGTAGAAGGGACTACTGATGAATATGCACTTCCAATATATAGCAAAGCCCTAGGATATGACACGGATAGAGAAGGTGTCTCAATGATCAATTCTGGCGGAAAAGGACAAATTGACCGATTATACAGACTTTTTAATGGGTTTAGGATACTCTTGCTACATAATTTTTGATATCGACCAAAATAGCAATGATACTGAAACAGTTAAACAATCGAGAGAATTATTAGATTTGATAGGATGGCCAAATGATGCTATTCCTCCTGTGATTATTGAAAAAAGATTCGCTGCCTTTAGAGAAACCTTTGAAGAAACCATAATGAATGAAGTCTCCGATTATTCTTTATTGAGAGAAGAAGCGAAAAAACACTTAGGAATAACAAAGGAAAGCAAACCCTTGATTACGTGGTATATCGCTAAAAACTTGTCGAAAGAGGCGAGAGCGAAGGTGACCCAGCAAAATATGTTCCCACAAAAATAAAAAAGATTGTTAGAAAAATAAGAGACAACTTGGGAGGGATCTATCCTTAAGAGATAATAAAAATAATCCTGAAATTTCAGCTGTAAGAATTTTGGTAAAGATCATCGCATCGCATCGAATCGCTATATGGAGAAAAGACACGGTTACCGATAGTAGCAGATCTCTCAACTTTTCGTAAAGATCAGATCCTTGACCTTTTAATAGGACCCGACCCTATTTTGGTATTAGTCTCTCCCGGGCCCGCCAAAACTTAAGCAGTCAAAGAAATCCTCCGCAAAGAGGTTCAAAATTCAATTCTTTTATGAATCTAATGTCTTTTGTAGTGTTGAGAATGAGAATTTCATGAATTCAAGCGGGTAATTGGAATAGGAGGATACATAATCGAGAAGCCAGCAACCTATCTTGTGCATGGAAACACGCCTGACCCGGCTGACATAGATAAATCCTATAGGGCAGTAATCTATCATCTTGAGCCATACGACACAAATCCTGAGGCCCCTAGGATAACGTTGCTGGTCCAGATGATAAGCGAAGAGAAGATAAAGGTTGAGGCATTTAATGGTTGGGTGAGGAATCCGAACTTTACTGATAAGGCACGATATTATACAAGATAATCCGGGAGCAAACTAATGCGGATGCCGATGCGAGACGTATCCTGAATAATATATGGAAAGTATCCTAGACCGGGCATAGGGCATGCGAAAGAATTCTTTGGCATTTTCTTATCCTAACTCTCGAAGCATATTTTTTATTTTTTGGAGTTTGATATCTAGATCTTCAAGTTTATGTTTTAGATCTTCAAGGTTTATCTCTGAGGCTCTTGAAGGGGAGATCGTGTTTATGCCTCCTGCATATTGTGAAATATTATTTCTTGGGGTGAACATTGGGCATGCTGGGCTGTTAGGATTTACTGGTATGCCAAGTACCATGCAGAATCCGTTTCTGAAATTTCTACACTCCTTATGTGTGGGGAAGGAATTCACCTCCTTACGGATGAAATAATGTGCATTTGCACAAATTTATCTTTTTTCATTTATCACGGATCAATCCATATTTAATTCATTACAGCCATATTATCTAATGGTGAAGAAAGAATGGTAGTTGTTGAATTCAGTATAATCCCCCTAGGAGTAGGTACGAGCGTTTCAAAATTTATAGCTCCCGCCTTAAAGGAGATGAAGAAGCGAAACATAAAATGTGAGGTAACACCAATGTGTACAATCTTTGAGGCGAACAGCGTAAAAGAGGCCTTAGAAGTGCTGGCGGCGGCGCATGAAGCAGTATTTAAAACAGGAGTGAATCGTATAGTTACGATGATAAAGATAGATGACAGAAGAGACAAGAAGATAAGCATGAAAGGAAAGGTGAAGTCCTTATTGTCCCATCTCAAAGAATAGAGATGAATGTGGAGATTGAATTGGCATATAGGGAATTCGATAGATATGCGGAAAAATATGATTTGTGGTACGAGAAGAATAAAGTGATTTTTGAATGTGAATCAAAAGTCGTAAAGGCGTTAGATCTCCATGGTAAAGGATTATCTATAGGCGTCGGAACGGGAATACTAGACTTTTATGCTCCTATAGACGTAGGCGTAGATCCATCTGTGAATATGCTCAAGCATGCAAAGGCACGCGGCATTAAGCCGGTCAGGGCTGTTGGAGAATTTTTACCTTTCAGAGACGAAACCTTTGATTTTGTGATCATGATCGCAACCTTATGTTTTCTTGTTTCTCCAAAGGAGACCATTCGAGAAGCTTGGAGGATTATGCATTCTCGCGGAGAACTCGCGCTCTGTATAATCCCGAGAGAGTCTAGCTGGGGTAAAGAGTACGTAAAAAAAGGTGAAGCGGGACATGCCCTTTATAAGTATGCGCACTTTTATACCCTTAATGAAGTTAAGGATATGCTCAATGAGACTTCTTTCACCATAGTATCTATTAAATCTACATTGAGCTACTCGCCGCGTGATGAGCCTAAAGTTGAGAATCCCTCAGATAATCCTGAGGGAAAAGGTTTTATCTGTATAAAGGCGATAAAAAATAACAAGATTCACTCGCAGGATGAGGTTAAGTTTTAGCAAAATAAATATATGGAAAGATTCACCGATATTTTTTATCCCAAAGCTACTTACTCGGCGTATGGAAGGTTCAACATGTGGCAGGCCTAAAGCATATATTTGAAAATGCAACAGTAACTCGAATAAACCCAAGGTTCAGGCATGAAATGGCTGATGCAGAGAAGCTCTTACTGTGTTTTCAATGCGGAACATGTACTGCAGGATGCCCGGTTTCAAGATTCAGCAGTTTCTATAACCCTAGAAAAATTGCTCGAATGGTTCAGCTTGGATTAAAAGATAGGCTTCTATCAGATGCCGCGCTCTGGTTATGTACGACATGCTACACATGCATTGATAATTGTCCCCAAGGTGTTGAGGTCGCTAACATCGTGAGAAGTCTCAGAAATCTTTCAGTAAAAGAGAGAAGAGTCATGCCCTTGATTAGCAAAAAGTTAGCCCTAAACATCCTAAGGAGTGGTTATGCTTACATTATTCCAGAATCAAGGATCAGGAGACGAATTACTCAGGGTCTTCCACACTTACCAAGGTCTAATCTGAAACAGATAGCTAAACTCTTTGAGGTCACAGATTTCTTAGGCGTCATAGAAAACGTAGAGACCTTCGAAAAAGTAGAGGTGAAAGAATGAAAAACTCAAATCCAGAATACTTAATATTTCTTGGATGCACGATCCCCTATAGGCTTACCAGTTATGAGGTCTCAGCTAGGAAGGTCTTGAAAACCCTCGGAGTTAAACTCGTGGAGATGCCTGACTTTAACTGTTGCGGCTATCCAATCGATCTGGTAAATCATGAATTAGCATCTGCCCTGGCAACGCGCAATTTATGCCTAGCTGAGGAAAAGGAGATGAACATTCTGACATTATGCAATGGATGCTTCGGTTTTCTAAATAAAGTGAATAAGATGTTAAAGGAAGATGAAGGATTCAGGAAAAAAATTAACAAAGACCTAAATGAGATAGGAATGGAGTATAAGGGAAAAGTAGAAGTAAAGCATCTGATTCATGTTCTCACAGAGGATGTAGGCTTTGAAAAGATAAGGCAGAACGTTAAAAAATCTCTGAGCATGATCCGTGTGGCACAACATACCGGATGTCACCTTCTCCGTCCATCTAAGTACACGTTGCGTGATGGTCTTGATGGTCATACATTGCTTAAGGAGCTTATAGAGTTGACAGGGGCAGAATGCCTAGATTATGTAGATGAGGGTGAATGTTGCGGAAATCCAATAATCGGTGTGAATGAGGATATCCCGTTCCAGATGGCTAGAGAGAAGCTCGAACATGTAAAAAAGGTGAATGCCCAAGCATTAATAACAGTATGTCCCTTCTGCCATATAATGTATGACTTAAACCAGCCCTTGATAGAGAGAAGGTTCAATGAAAGGTTTAGGATTCCAGTTTTACATTATCCGCAGCTTTTAGGTTTAGCGATGGGTTTCACACCGGAAGAACTAGCCATAAACGATCTTAGAGTTAAACCAATTGAGCTATTAAATAGCATCTATAATGCTGAGTGATGAAAGTATAAATTAGAAAGATTCAAACCGAAATATTACCATGCTTATATTCTCTAAATATCTCTTGAATTATCTGCTCCGCAACCTTTTTTCCTGAAAGCAGCATGCCGCCGAGTAGAGGGCCCATCCTATGGAGATTATGAATTTCTGAGACGCTCATGCCAGCAGCATACAGTCCATTGACTACTTTCCCTGTGTACTCTACAACTTCCTTTTCTCCTCTCCAGACATCGAGTGAGGACATGCCTTGAACACTTATGTTCAGCCATGGGCATCTTTTAGATAGAATCCTTATAACATCTGCGTCGTGCCCTGTTGCATCTACAACTGCTCTAGACTCTAGAAAAAGAGGATCCACATGCCATTTCGCTTCAGTTATAGGTGTAAAGTTTATCACTACTCCTCTAACATTCACGGTTCTTCTTCCCTTTCTGCTAATTATCAAGTCCTCTACTATTACACCCGGCCAGACAGAAGCTCCGGCTTCAAGGGCCTTCGCGGCAAGTTTAACCATAGCCTCAGCCGGGTCAGCGCAGAATAGTCTCTCCGCATACTTAACAAGATTTACCTTCGCTTCTCTTAGCATATCCGTCGCTTCTCCTTCCTCGATTATCACTGCGGGTAGAAGCATTGCTCCTCCTCGAATTCCTCCTCCTACACCGAGCATCTTTTCGAGGATAAGCACTTTGAGTCCCTTTTTAGAGAGATTCCATGCTGCTGACAGCCCAGCTGGACCCGCGCCCACGATTATGACGTCTATCTTTGAATAGGAAGATATTCTTTTTAGAGCAGCGTCCACAAGTATCTTCGCTAGATCCCCCTCAGTATAGAAGTTAAGTTCTCTGAACATAGACTGTCACTCCAGATGTTTCCTATACTAACGCTTTATAAACATATCCTTTCCGGCTGATCCGGTCTTTCTGCAATGAGGAGATATACTTAAGGGATTCTCCTAAATTTTTTTAAGGAGCTCTCTGAAAAGAGGATGGGAAAGCTGGGTATTAACGATGGGTAAGACGATTTCGGAAAAGATCCTGAGTCATGCATCTGGTAAAGATGCTTACGCGGGAGATATAGTTGTTGCTAGAATAGATGCGGCGATGATGCATGATGGTATGGCTCAGCTAGTAATTAATGCCTTCAAAGAAATGGATGGAAGAACCCTGTGGGATCCAGACCGTGTAGCTATCGTTATTGATCACGTTGCTCCAAGTGCATACGAAGCTTTCTCAAAAGTTCATAAGATGATGCGAGTGTTCGCCTTTAAACATAACGCTAAATTCTATGAAGTTGGCTCAGGAATCTGTCATCAGCTAATGATTGAGTCTGGGCTTGTCCGTCCAGGAAGCGTGGTAGTCGGTTCAGACTCTCATACGTGTACTTATGGAGCGTTAGGAGCCTTCGCAACTGGCATAGGCTCAACCGAAATGGCCGCTGTTCTTCTTTCCGGTAGGCTTTGGTTTAAGGTTCCTGAAACAATCGAAGTACTCATCGAAGGAAAGCTTCCGCCCATGGTCTTCCCCAAAGATGTGATCCTAAAGATCGCTGGAACAATCAGAGCTGACGGGGCAACATATAAAGCTATAGAGTTCAAAGGTTCAACAGTCAAATCTATGAATGTTGAGGGAAGGCTGACTCTAACAAATATGGCCGTTGAAATGGGCGCGAAGACCGGGATAATAGAACCCGACGAGAAGACTTATGCGTTTCTGAAGGCTTTGGGATGTGGGGAAATAAAGGGATTCACAAGCGATGAAGATGCGGAGTATTCCGAGTCTATAAAGTTTGATGTTTCAGATCTTGAACCTCAAGTATCCTGTCCTCACGCCGTTGACAACGTGAAGTCTGTGAAGGAGGTTGAAGGAAAGGAGATTAATCAGGTTTTCATAGGTTCATGTACGAATGGCCGTCTCTATGATCTAAGAATCGCTGCAAAGATAATGAAGGGTAAACATGCAAAGAAGGGTGTGCGGGTGATTGTGATTCCTGCATCTCGAAAAGTATATCGAGAGGCAGTAAAGGAAGGCTTAATCGATATTTTCTTAGACTTTGGATGCGCCATCTGCAATCCGGGCTGCGGTCCATGCGCGGGCGCCCACCAAGGAATATTAGCTCCCGGGGAGAGATGCATCTCAACTTCGAATAGAAACTTCAAAGCTAGAATGGGAAGCCCTGAGGCTGAGATTTATCTGGCGTCCCCTGCAACTGCCGCCGCCTCAGCGGTGATGGGTGAAATAACGGATCCTAGAAGATTTCTTAAGGAGGGATAATAAATGCTTGGACCCGGAAAGGTGTGGAAGTTCGGAGACGACGTAAACACAGATTATATTATTGCTGGCAAATATAAGCTAAGCATAACCGATCTGGATGAGCTCTCGAAGCATGCAATGGAGACTCTTATGCCGGACTTCTCTAAAAAGGTTAAGAAAGGCGACTTCATAGTTGCGGGTAAAAACTTTGGATGCGGATCAAGCAGGGAGCAAGCTCCCCTGGTTCTAAAGCATCTCGGAATATCAGCAGTCATCGCCAAGTCCTTTGCAAGGATTTTCTATAGAAATGCCGTGAATATCGGGCTTCCAGTGATAGAATGCGCTGATATTGATAAGATTGAAGAAGGTGACATTTTAGAGGTTGACATGCAGAAGGGCTACGTAAAAAATGCGACGAAAAGAGAGACTTATAGAGTTAAGCCGTTGCCTCCGGAGATTCAAGAAATATTGCTTGAGGGAGGCCTTGTAAAATACGTGAAGAAGCATGGAAGGTTACCATGGCAGTGAACTACGTTACCAGATTTCTTCATTTTCTATTAATCGACGTCTCGTTTCTTTCTTAGTAACAGAATAAGCGTTGTGAATAAAAGGTTATCCATCACACAATCCTTAAAACATTTTAGGTTTTCTTCACATATTTTCCTCCGGGGTTTCCTATGAGGCATCTAAATGGATTATTCAAATATATTGATCGAAATGCGGATCATTTTATCGAAGATTTAAGAATTCTATGTCAGCAACCAAGCGTCTCATCTCAGAAAAGAGGAATCGACGAATGTGTAAGTCTTCTTGAGAAGATCATGGAAGATATCGGATTAGAAGTGAGAATATTCGAGATTAAGAATGGAAATCCTATAATCTTCGGGGAGCTCAGAAGCGGGAGCTCTAAAGAATGCTTAGGATTCTATAATCACTATGACGTACAGCCTCCAGACCCGTTAGATGAATGGGATTCCCCGCCTTTTAATCCAGTCATCAAGGACGGAAAGCTCTACGCGCGTGGAGCCTCAGATAATAAAGGCGACCTGATCTCGAGACTTGAAGCAGTTAGAGCTTTCTTAGAGGTTCACGGCGATGTCCCAGTGAATCTTAAGTTTCTCATTGAAGGAGAAGAGGAAAGCGGTAGTCCTCATCTTCCGGATTTTGTGCGTGAAAATGCGAGTCTACTAAAGGCAGATGGATATCTTTGGGAGGGCGAGGGAGTTGATATGGAGGGAAGACCCATAGTGACGCTTGGGGCAAAGGGTATACTTTATGTTGAATTTAGGACAAGAGGGCCCAAAGTTGATGTGCATTCGTCCAGAGCTCCTCTTGTACCCAATCCAGCTTGGCGTCTAGTATGGATGCTTTCGATGCTTAAGGGACCTGACGAGAAGATCAAGATTCCGGGATGGTACGATGATGTTGTTCCTCCAGATGAAGAGGATATGCGTCTTTTAAAGGAGGCTCCTTTCGATGAAGAGGCTGATAAGAAAGAGCTTGGGCTAAAGGAGTATCTCTTAGGAGTTACAGGCGTTGAAAGCTTGAAAACTCTCCTCTTCTCTCCTACATGTAATATCTCTGGATTCTTCTCTGGATATACAGGGTCTGGAACGAAGACTGTTCTGCCCTCCGAAGCCTTTGCAAGAGTAGACTTCAGACTCGTCGTAGCTCAGAAACCGAATTTACTCTTTAGAAAGCTTAAGACCTATCTAAAGGAGAACGGATTCGAGGATGTAACAGTTATAAAGCATAGCGCTTATGAGGCTGCCAAGACTCCTGTGAATGATCCCTTCGTAACTCGCGTAGTGAAAACTGCGAAAAGGATTTATGGCTTAAAGCCTGTTATTTGGCCAACCGCGGCTGGAACCGGACCTCTATATGTTATTAGAAACTGGCTTGGGATTCCTGTCGTTTCCGCTGGGGGAGCTGGATATCCTGGATCAAGAATCCACGCACCAAACGAAAATATTCGATTAAAGGATTACATTAGGTCGATAAAATACATGGTAGCGCTCATAAACTCATACGAAGAATGAAAGCAAAGCTATTTTTCTTTTTTATTCTCTCCTAGAATACGATTGATCACTATATTCGGATCAAAAAGTTCAAGATCAGTGTATTCCTGTCCCGTTCCTACATATAGTATTGGCTTCTTCGTAACATATGTAATAGATATGGCTGCTCCTCCCTTTGCATCTGCATCCATCTTAGTAAGTATTGAGCAGTCTATGCGTATAGCTTTACTAAATTCTTCAGCTTGGAGCACAGCATCGTTTCCGGAGAGGCTGTCGCCCACGAATATTACTAAGTCTGGACTAGACACTCGAATAATCTTCTCCATCTCTAACAAGAGGTTCTTGTCAGTCTGCATTCTTCCAGCAGTATCAATAAGAACAACATTTATTCCTCTAGCTTTTGCATATTGGATGGCATCGTAGGCTACGGCAGCCGCATCGGAGCCGTACTGGTGCTTTATGATGGGGACTCCCAAGCGTTGAGCATGAGTGGAAAGCTGCTCGATTGATCCTGCCCGAAAAGTATCACTACATGCCAATACAACCGAATAGCCTCTAATGCGTAGGAGATGCGCGAGCTTGGCGATCGTTGTCGTTTTTCCGGTTCCATTTATTCCAACAAATACTATAACGCATGGTTTTCTCAAATGACGTTTTCTCTCCACAATCTTAATTAGGTCTATTTTTTCAGGCGGCTCAAGTATCTCTAATAGAATGTTCACCATTGTATCTCTGATGATTTTTCTGCGATCAGCTAAACGTTTTACTCTTAATCCGCTCAGACGCTTCTTAATCTCATCGCATATGTGATCAGCAACTATAACTGCTACATCATTCTCGATAAGAGATATCTTAAAGTCCCAAATGAGTGGTTCTAGGCTCTCCGGTTTAAGATCAACCTCGGTGATTTTTCTCACAAATCTTGTAAAGCTTTCCTGAAGTTTTTCAAACATTCTTAGGTTCTCTCTTCTTTTCTTAGCTCAGAGGTCAATCTTTGTAGCCTTTCTCGATTCTCTTGGATTCTGCTCATAACTTGCGATAGCTGTTGCTCCAGTGTTTTTCTCGTCTTTTCAAGCTCGGATACACGTTCCTCAACTCCTTTCTTTGCTTCCTCTAGAGATTTCTCTACAGATACTCCAGCACCAATACCGTAAACGACTTTATCAATGTCTGCAAGTTTTGCTTTAATGTATGATCCGCCGCCGATTGGTACGAAGACAGGAGCATCTACCTTCTCTTTTCCTATTCCTTCAAGAGTTTCCTTCGCAAGATTTAATTCGGCGAACATGGCATTGATGAGGTTCATTCTTGACTGTATAGCTTCAGCGGTGTTCTCTAGCACCCTTAACTCCACTATTAACCTTCTAATCTCTTCTTCGCTACTTGACATTTTTCTCCCTCCAATATTCTCCTTATTCTGTCTCTTCGCTGGAGACTTCTTCAATACTCTCTATTTTTATCTGAAATCTTTTCACTCTATGCTTGCTTCCAAACAGCTTATATAGCTCTTCTAGAGCATGTTCCGGCTTAATTGCTCTAAGCTCCTTTCGAAATCTGTTCTTGAAATTCGGCTTATTTATCCATCCGGTTATTCGATACGTTTTTACTTCACTCATCTTCACTTACACCCAAAGCTTGTTCTATCATGAAAAGTTCAGGCCCGGTTGTTAAGGAACCAGCAACTGCAACTTTACTATTTCCTATCAGTCCGGTTCCTATATAAGGTATGCCGCAATTTACTGTCCCGACACCAACATGTACCTTTAATATATCCCTCAGTAATTTCTCTTCCTCTTGCTTTATGAGAGGATGCGCCATTACTCCCTTATTAGTCGCAACTGTAAGTGCCCCCACATATGGTAGTCCCGCTATTTCTCCTGGAACAGCTTCTACCCCTAGAGTATCGGAGATTACTTTTATGTCCCTCCTATTAAGCCTAGGATCCACTATCGCGCCGTAATCGTTAGCCAGAACTAGATTTCCATACGCTGTTCGCTTCGTATCCATTACTGTAATATTGACGTCTTTAAGAGATTTTAATACTTGAACCTCCTCATCCCATACGAATCTTGGAAGAATTATTCCGTTAGAGTTTGCACAGACAAGGGACCCTATCAGAACGGATCCTCCAATATTGGTCTCTAAAACTTTGGTCTTAAACCATTCCTTGATCTTTTTGATTTTGGTTTGTGGGGCTTGTTTAGGGACTATGATGAATTTTTCAGTTGCTCGGATATAAACGCCTATACTTGCGCTTCCAAACGTGTCAAGCCGATAGATCGGCAAAGGCTACTCCCCTTCCGCGAGATGAACAGTAACTATTCCTTCATCATTTTTAGTCGCGCGGATTCTTATCTTGCGGGGAGGTTTCTCTATGCCTCTGCTCCATATGCGTTCATTCACTTCATTAGTGATTTTTATGGATTCTTCATCAGTTTTCATGTGCCGAAGAATAAATCTTCGAAGTATCCGTATTGCTCGAGGCGCTCTTTTGTTCCGAGGGCCGATCCACGCTCTGCTAAGGGGAACAGTGTATATCCTTTCCTCAACTATTTTTTCTTCCTCTCTTTCTTCTACTGATTCATTCCTATTATCAGTCTCAGCTCGGCTCATATGCTATTCCTCAAGGCTTCAATTTATTTCGTCGCCAATGACGTCTTCCCAAGTTTATTCTAACTTTACCTTTAGTTTTTGCAATAACCCATGCGGGAACAGGCTGAGCATCATCTCTAGCTGATATTAACCTCCTCTTTTTTGCTGTAGGTTTATGTCTCGCCATAATCCCTATACTCTCCTTATCCGAATATCACGTCTGACGCTTTGAAGCTTGCTTAGGAGCTCCTTAAGCTGATCGTCGGTAATAGGAATGTTTATCCTTCCTTGCTGGGCTATCTGAATTAACTGCATCTCAAGCTGCGAGGCGAATTCAGGTTTGATCATTCTCAGATTTGCAAGTCTTTGCCTCGCTTTTGAAGTAAGTATTCTACGTAGCAGGATTTGTTTCTGCGCCTCAAGTCGCCTCTGAGCTTCAGCTTTCTGTTGTTCCTGAATTAGTTGCCGTTGCAGCTCCATAAGCTTCCTTTTCCGTAAGGCCTCAAGTTCAGCATCTTCGCTCATCTTTTTCACCTGTGCTAGTATATCTTCAGTTCGGGGATTTTTTTCTCGAGCTCCCGTTTTATTTCTGTGGATAGGATGTCTAATATCTTTTGACCTTTCGGGGTTATCGCCCTTCCTTCTTTATCGATTGTCTTCACAAGCCCAGCGGCTTCAAGTTGCTGAAGAGCATTTCTAATGATTGCTCCGCTTCCTTTCATTGTATGCTCTGGTCTAACGCCTCTATCTTTTCGGTCACCATATTCGGATCTGAGACGCTGTACGCCTATCGGCCCCTTCAAGTAGATCTTTCTCAATATAGAAGCGCAACGTATGTACCACCAGTCCGGATTGTCAGGAGCTCTTTCTTTACATACTCCGGTCTTTACGTATGGAGCCCAGCTTGGAGGCTTGACGGTCTCCACGTTATCCTTGAGATACTTAGCTAGTCTTTCAATTAATAGTGACGCTGGAACATCGTATGGTGTCGGCATTTTCTTTCTTCCCTTATCTAAAGATTTTACCTTGAGTATTCTGCAGGGTGTCTTATAAATATCTATCTTTTTCGGACCTTTTTGCTTTACGTAATGTGAAAGTATGCCCGATTATCCTAACTATATTTGAATCAGTAGCTTCAGCGATTTTTTCGGCTATCTCCTTAGTAGTGCGGCCTTTAAAGCCCGTTTTTAATATTCTCACTTTCACGATTCCTGTTTTCTTAAGATTCTTAGAGGTCTCTTCTATAAGTGAAGATGTAATTCCTCTCTTTCCGATCCTTATAGTGGTAAGGTCTTTGCGAGATTTTCTTTCCATTTTTCTCATTTCTTTCTCCCCTTAATAGGTATTCTCATATGGTGACCACAATGTAGACATGTAATTGTAACATGTGGTTCTCTTCGAGGTTGAATACGCACTCGACAACTAACTCCGGGGAAGATAAATCTTTTGCATTTCCTACAAATTAGCAACCGAAGTTCCTTAGGTAAATGAATACGTGTTTTCATAGCGATCTTCCTGGCAATATCTACATATCTCTCAGCAAGATCCGGCTTTTCGTGTATTGTCTGCCTAGCGAGAGCGAATAGTGTGTAAATGCGTTCGTAAGCTATTCTCCGGCTATTTCTGTCCATCCTGAGTCTCAACTTTTTAGCGTGAATACTAAACCTTTCCTTATTTCCCTAATTAATATCACATTGAAAAGTTTAGGCCTGTTAGTCTCTATTATCTTCTTTCTCTAAAGTCTCTATAATGCTTTTCAGTAAATGAAGCCAGCTTAGGTATGAATTCAATGAAGCTCTAAGGGCAGTTGTATCATTTGCTTCGAAGAGAAGAAGTAAAAGCGAGTTTCTCCGTTCTATTTGAACATGAGAGCGCGGCGTCGCGGGAGACATCGTTTCTGGCTTCAAGGCTTCAAAAAATATCTGTGCTTCTCTAATCGACGGGAATTCCAGCTTTATGATAGCTGAACACTTGCTTCTCAAATATCCCACACAGCATGTGAGATTCTAATACGCGGACCAACTTCGATTTTTCTCGGCATCAAGTAGAAGGAGACTCGTATTAAATTTTCATGATCCATTGAGAAACGCATAAGAGTGAAGCTCTGTGTCTTATTTTCCTCATTTATTTTCACTTTTGGAAGGTTGAAGAATTTTGAGAAAGCTTCGCGTATCTTTATAATCTCATCATTCTCGTCTTTTGACTCTTCTATAAATACTGTACGGGGAATATTCACTTCTTTGATTTTGAATTCTCTTCTAAGTTTTACGCCGCGAACATATATTTGCGGGGGAATCTGAATTATTTTTTCTCCTACTTCAAATAGCCTTATCCTTCCTGGACGACCCTTCCATCGGTCAATGATGATCACTTTTTCCGCGCCTATTTCAACCGCTTTCTCCAGCATGGCACGAAAACCCATCTTCCCCCTATTTACCTTTTTTAGAGAGGGTAACATGGCCACTAAATCTTTACATAAGGTTCTCATGGATTTTGTAGGGCGTCGAGAAGTGGTTATCATGATCATTTCATAAAACCAGAAGATTTATCGGCTTCTTGCAGTTCGCTCAGCTGTTATCCCTAACTTTGTTCTAGGCTGATAAGCTCCACCTGTGAATTTGAATCCGCATTTTCTGCAAAGCCATATTCCGGCGCTTTCCCTTCGAACGGTGTTTGAGCCGCATTGTGGACATCGATGTTTCCTTTTAAGGGTCGTTACGATCTCAATATATCTTCTCCTTACACTCACGCCGTATCTTGCTCCAAGCCCTCCAGCTGGGCCGATCTTCTTAGTTCTTTTACCCATTCTTCTTCACCACTAAACTTCGTAATTCTTCGCTTTTTTCCTTTGCTATTTTAACGGCCTCAATTATTTGTTGCGGAGATAATGTTCCGCTTCCGCCCTTTTGCATAGCGCATATTTTTCCGTCCTTATCAAAGCTTATTGTTAAGCGTGCGTTCATAACCTCTTCCTCGTCTAGCCATGGATCCACAATGAGTTTTCCATCAATATCCGCAAGAGTTACTGCTACTGGATAATTTACAAGAGGCAGTTCTTCAAATCCAGGTTTTATCTCTACTTCTCCATCTTTTACCTCATACTTGAAGATTTTGGTGTTTGTGAGCGCAGCTAATGCGGCTAACGCCGAGGCATCTATGAGGTTTCCATCATGATTCAAGACGTAAATATCAATGAAGACTATGAAGACTTT
>JAGGUU010000018.1 GCA_021158305.1 Candidatus Bathyarchaeota archaeon | reverse complement strand
GAGACTTGTGGATTCTCATGCTCATCTCGAAGACTTAGAGAATCTTAAGGAGGCGATACATAGGGCTGAGGCTAAGGGAGTAGCCGCGATAGTCACGATGGGCTCTGATAGGAAATCGAGTCTATGGGCCCTAGAGGAGAGTAAAAAGTACGAGACTGAGAATCTTAGGATATATCCGGCGATAGGAATTCATCCTTGGAGCTTAAATGAAGGAAACCTCGCTGGAGATTTAAGATTTATCGAAGAAAATGCGTATAAAGCAGCTGCGATAGGAGAAATAGGATTGGACTACTGGTACAGAGACGTAAGAAAAAATTCGGAAAAGAAGGAGAAACAGAGGAAACTCTTCCGAAAACTCCTCGAGATAGCTAAAAGAAACAACAAGCCTGTCTCTATTCACAGCAGAGGCGCGTGGATGGACTGCGTAGAGATAACGGCGGAAATGGGCGTTAAAAGAGCAGTCTTCCACTGGTTCAGCGGTCCAAAAGAGGCCTTAAAGAGACTCTTGGATTATGGATACTATGTTTCAGCCACGCCGGCTGCGGAGTATAGCAAGGAGCATAGAGAAGTTATTAGGAACACGCCGTTAGAGAATCTTCTATTAGAGACTGATTCTCCAGTTTCTTATCGTGGTAAGCCTGCTGAGCCGGCGGATGTTGTTAAGAGCTTATCTGCAGTAGCCAATCTTAAGAATGTAGATGAAGGGAAAGTTGCGGAGGAAACATCCAAGAACGCGAGAGAGATATTCAGGATCGACTTCTAGAAAAGCTCGTTTTACGCTGTTAGGTTACCACCTTGACAACGTTATCGTATTGTTGAACTCCAAGAGACTCAGCGATTAAGATGCATTTGGCTTTAAGCAGATATACTATAGGCTTTGATAACAAAGATTCGATCTCCGTTATGCTCTCATAGTTTCCTTGCCCTTTGGCGATTATCAAATCGGCTTCCCGTAGATGCTGCAGAAACTCCTTTGATGATTCCTCAAGGTTAACTCCTATGTGATCGTTACCAGTGGTTATTACCTCGGCAACCTCATCCAGCCTTACCTGCTCAGCATCCTCCAGTGTGGCGTCGTTTAGAACAGGCCCGGACTTAACAGCCGCGAAGATTTTAGATGGATACCTATCCCGGAGCATCTGAATAAGGAACTTATCAAAGACTATCTCTCCTGCATTGTCGAGTAAGTATAGGATTCTATGCGAGTTCCGAAGTAGATTCATAAATTTAGAAGTGTCATCTACGGCTAGATTACTATCTAGACAGGATCTAAGATCATCTTCAAGTCTACTCATCGAGACTTCGTGGCCCTCAACCTCGAAGTCTATGGCATTTCCACAGATTGTTCCAAGAACAGCGAGTCTAAAGGCATCCATAAATCCAACCTCTTGGCATTTATGCTCCAGAATGCGAATTACTCTTAGAGCTACCTCATTAGACCTACGCTTCAAATCTTTGAATGGATCAGGGTTCCCCGTGATTCTGCGGGTTAATCTCTGAACATAAGTGTGGAGTTTAGGGGGAGGCTCCTTTGACAGATCTTCCTTCTTAGAGAGCCACCTTAAAGTCTCATAAACTATTCTCTTTCGGAGAATCTCGTTCTCCGTAGCCTTAACGGCGATGTCATAGGCTGCTCGAACAGTGCATGGAATGCAGAGTAGCTGACTCTTCATATCTTCGTCTCCCTTTGAACTCTGAAAGATATTGTCTTCTAATCATTTTTAATTAATGTAATGACAGAATTTGAATGTGATCATCATAGTTAAAAGTTCTGGTCGTGATTGATTGTCGATTAAGAGCCGTGTAGTAGTAGATGAGCGTGAAAAACCCTCTGGAATCCCCAAACTACTGAAAGAGCTAGGCTTATCTGTGGATTTTAGGATGCTTGAAACAGGAGATTACATACTTCCAGGATATGCCATCGAGAGGAAAGAGATACACGACCTTGTAAGGTCAGTATTCTCCAGACGGGTCTTCAGCCAAGCTCAGAGACTGAGCGATCTATATGAAAATCCCACATTAATAGTTGAGGGAGACATTTATGGGGCTTTAGAGGAGATTTCTCCTTCAGTATTCTGGGGAGCCCTAGCCACCTTAGCCTTCGATTATGGATTAAGCGTCTTCTTCACGCCAAACCGCGAACAGACAGCAAGGCTCATATACATCTTGAGTAGGAGAAAACCTGCGAAGTATAAGGGCCCGCTGATTAGGACCAGACCTAAATCCGGCGATGCGGAGGATTTGAAGATTCAGATAGTATCATCTCTACCGGGGGTCGGGCCGAAGCTTGCGGACAGACTCCTGAATAGGTTCCTAACGGTCCGCAGGGTCTTCACGGCTACGGTTGCCGAACTCTCGACGGTAGGGGGAGTCGGCAGAAAGACGGCGTACAAAATAAAAAGGATCCTTGATTCGCCCTATAATCCATCCGTGAAGACCAGCCGGCAACTTAAGCTCGATGACGAAGCAAAAGGTTTAAAAGTCTAGAGATATGAGTTTCTCAAAAGCCTCGAAAACGAGGTTTTTCAAGCAGCTGAAAGCTGCTTGAAAAATCAGGTTGATTCATCAATTAGAGAAAGATGAATAGAGATGCGAGCTAAGTGGAAGAAGAAGAGGGTACGTCGCCAAAAGAAGAAGAGGCAGAAGAGACGCGCAAGATATAAATGAGAAGCGTCAAATCAGCAAAGTTAATAGGTTAACTTAGGTTTGAATACTTAAAGATCGTGAAAGTGAGGTTCGATGCCGAGGTTCAGACATACTGAAAAAATATTGAAGATGCTTAGAAACAAGGAGAATATTCGAGACATAGGGATAATTGCACATATAGATCATGGAAAGACGACGATGACTGACAGTCTCCTAGCGGAAGCCGGGCTTCTATCACCTAAGATAGCCGGAGAAGCTAGGGCTCTAGACTATTTGGAGGAGGAACAGAAACGCGGAATAACGATAAAAACGGCGAACATATCCCTTCTGCATGAAGCTGACGGGAAGAGCTATATAATCAACTTGGTTGATACGCCGGGACATGTCGACTTTACTGGCAAGGTTACTAGAGCCTTGAGAGCGATTGACGGCGCAGTCGTCGTCGTGGATGCCGTCGAGGAAGTTATGGTCCAAACTGAGACCGTGACGAGGCAGGCTTTAAGCGAGAGAGTGAAACCCGTACTCTTCATTAACAAGATTGATAGGCTGATCAAAGAACTTAAGCTATCCCCACAAGAAACACAGAAAAAGCTAATGCGTATAATCCGAGACTTCAACAATCTAATAGATATTTATGGAGAACCTGAGTTTAAGCAGAAATGGAAGGTTGACCCCGCAAAGGGAAGCGTCGCGTTTGGCTCAGCGCTTCATAGATGGGGATTCACCGTAGAGATAGCGAAGAAGAAAGGCATAATGTTTGATGATATAGTCAAGGCATACAAGGAAAACCGCTATGAGGAACTTCAAAAGATCGTTCCGCTTCACGAAGCTATTCTCCAAATGGTTGTGAATCACCTTCCAAATCCAATTGAAGCTGCAAAGTATAGGGTGCCAAAGATATGGAAGGGAGACATAGACTCCGAGATAGGGCAAGCAATGCTGAATTGCGACCCCAACGGCCCAACAGTGATGTGTATAACAAACGTTCAGCTTGATCCTCACGCCGGAATAGTATCGACTGGAAGACTCTTCTCAGGAGATATAAAAGAGGGCGACCAAGTTTATCTCGTCGGCGCTAGGAAGGGCTACAGGGTACAGCAGGTCTCAATGTATATGGGTGCCTTCAGAGAAGTGGTTGACCACTTAGACGCTGGAAACATAGCGGCGGTCCTCGGACTGGATCAGGCAAGGGCCGGGGAAACCCTTGTCGACTCAAGATACTCAGATGTTATGGTGCCATTCGAGAGAATCACGTATGTCTCTGAGCCTGTTGTCACCATAGCCCTTGAACCTAAACATCCAAAGGATCTGCCCAGACTCGTAGATGTTATGAATAGACTCTCGATAGATGATCCGAACCTTGTTACAACTATTAATAAGGAGACCGGAGAGTACCTTCTCAGCGGCATGGGAGAACTCCACTTGGAGATAGCAATCAAGTTCATGAAAGAATACGCTCCGGGACTCGAAATAATAACATCGAAGCCCATAGTTGTCTATAGGGAAACCGTCAGCAAAGCTGGAATAATCGCCATGGCTAAAAGCCCAAACAAGCATAACAGGTTCTGGGTCAGAGTTGAGCCGCTGGAAGAGAAAGTAATCGAGATGATCGAAGCCGGAGAAATAGATGAGGTTATGGGCAGAAGAAGAATGGGGGAGATCCTATATCGTAAAGCAGGATGGCCAGCTGAGGAGGCTAGAAATATATGGGCCATTGAAGAGCATAAAAACGTTCTAATAGACCTGACTAAGGGAGTCCAGTACATGCGTGATGTGAGAGACATGGTCATCTCAGGGTTCAGATGGGCTTGCCAGGCAGGACCCTTATGCGAAGAGCCGATAAGAGGAATAAAAGTTAAGATACTAGATGCGCAGCTTCATGAGGATCCAGTTCACAGAGGCCCAGCTCAGATAATGCCTGCCATTAGAAGAGCGATCTTCGGCTCGTTCCTAACGGCTGATCCCATAATTCTAGAACCTATCTATAGAATACAAGTAACTGTCCCGGCTGAGTGGGTTGGACAGGTCAGTAGCTTGCTGACGAGGAAGCGTGGAAGAATATTGTCCTCAGAGCAGAAGGGAGCCTTACTTGCTGTTGATGGATACATACCAGTCGCTGAAACCTTCGGGTTAGCCGCCGACCTTAGATCTGCAACTTCAGGGCATGCCTTCTGGCAGAGCCAGTTCGACCATTGGGAGAGAGTCCCAGAGAACCTTGCTAGGGGAATAATCGCTGAAATACGAAATAGGAGAGGATTACCTCCGGAGATTCCGGACGCGAAGAAGTTTATAGACGAAGCCTAATTCATGAATCTTTCTAATGTGCTTCTGCAGTAAGCTGTTCCATCGCAGATGTTCGTGTTAAGCCATGAGAAACCCTCACGGCAAGTTGCGAAGGCAAGTCCATAGCTGAGAACCTTCTTCCTTATTCGCTCTACGATTTTCAGCCTAACCTCCCTATTTAGATACTTGTATCCCATTATCCATTCTCCATCTCTGTAGGCTTCTCTCAATCTTTCGAAGAGTCTCGGATGCTTCTTTTTTAAAGCTCTAAAGAATCCCTTAACTGGCTTAAGCGTAGATACTGTTATCTGCTTAACGCCTATCTCCGCGGACTCAGAGATTATAGCTTCAAGATCCTCATCGTTTAAATTAACCGTAGGGATCACCGGATCAATCCTAACGACTGTGGGTATGCCCTCATCAGCGATCCTCTTCAGTGCGGATAGCCTCGCCTTGAAAGATGGAGCATACGGCTCAATAATCTCAGCGACCTCCCGTCTAGGAGTAGTTATAGTCATGGAGACGACTGTTCTCGTCTTCTTGAAGACATCTATATCTCTGGTTACTAAGTCCGACTTCGTCACTATAAGAAGCGGAAAGCTCTTATCTGCTAGAACCTCCAGGCATCTTCTCGTGATCTCATATTTTCTCTCCATTGGCTGGTAAGGGTCGGTCGCGTCGCTGAACATTACGGGGAGACGTTGATGAGTATTCTCCGCCATTCTCGCTATATCTTCCTTCAATCTTAAACGTGGAACAGTCGGCCCTCTAAAGCTTGGAAACTTAACCGCATAGCAGTAAATGCATCTATATGCGCATCTGCCAAGGTACGGGTTTATATTAT
>JAGGUU010000167.1 GCA_021158305.1 Candidatus Bathyarchaeota archaeon | reverse complement strand
GATTTAGTTGTAGGCTTATCATGCCATGCTTCATCTTTGAGGCTATAGCTATCGGCCTAAAGACAACCAGATTCCGCCATATACTCACCTCTGTTCCATACGCAGCTAGCTCATCTCCGAATGATTCAGGATCTTTAAGAACCTCCTCATGTTCTTCAACTATCCTTCTAAAATCGGAACATAGATCCTCCTCTCTGAACCCTTCCCACTGAGTTGGATCGTCAGTATATGCGATCGCCGCAAGGGATGGGTTTGTTGAGACTTGAACGAAACCTAAGTGGCGAAGCCATCTAAGGCCCAAAGCGTAATCGTTTCCGAATTTGCACATTCCCGCGGCGCTTATCTTGTAGTAAACATTATTTTGGATAAACTCTATGGCCGATGACAGAAATGAGTCAAGCACATTCTCATCGTTGATCCTCTTCTCAATCTCCTCTGCAACATGAGCAACCATAGACCCAGGAGGCCTATAGTACTCCTTCATCACCTTCTTCATTTCTGAAAGGAAATTCTTCACAACTGCCTTCGCTACAGGAGCGGCGCCTTCCCCTATTTTGCTTCTTCTCTCATATTCCTCGAACCCGCGTAGGGCCTCTCTTATAGTCTCTATTGATTCCTCAGCTTCTTCATCGCTGAAACCTATTATCTTCCTCTCGAAACCTGCGAGGTTCAAGGCAATATTTATGAGAGCCTCATATGTTCTGCCGAGGAGGAGCACAGTCTTCTTCTCTTCTCCCTGCATTAATAGGTGATTAAGCGTGAAGTTCAATTGTCGAATAACATTTCCAATCGTCTCTTTAAGGTGTCCCTGCATCTCCCTGTGCAGAATATGATCGGCCGCTAGCTTCGGATAGCCCTTCGATGCGAGATATACTATGTGTCCAGCATGATCCTCGCTTGGAGGCGGATATTCGAGCTCTTCAGGTCTTGCCGATGAAAGAATTTCTTCAACGTTTATCATATCTTGCTCCCTTCGAAAGGTTTTATTCAAAAACTTAAGGAAAGGCTTCAATTTATCTTTTTTGTTACTTCTTGACAAATTAGCAATTTTTAAGAAATAAGGAGGCTGTTGAGTCGATTCAACTTTTATAACTTCTATCGATACTTCTTCTCTGTAAACCTATGGTTTCTGCACTTAACTATGTATAACTCATTTCTCCCGTTTGAGTCATTTAAGTATTTGTATCCCCCCATTTTTAAGATTGCTGAGAAACTTCTTTAAAGGACAGAGACAGCTGAGTATAACACAGCGAATTTTTACGCGTTTGTTTCTCGAAACAATTATAGTGGCAACCTTTCCCCCAATACTTAATCTTATAACTCCAATTCTCTGAGGGTCCATAAATGGAAGGCTTAAAAGAAAAATTATCATCCTTGAGGCATCATCTCTCTTTGAGAACAACTGTATCCTCGAAGTTCCCGTTACTATTCCCCGGATCCTCCGAAGTCGAGCGTAATGCAATGAATCTGGTATCCCGTGTGGCGAGCCTTTTCACCTTTCCCTAAGCCATCAAGTAAATGAAGAATTCAACGATGTACTCTTCATTGTTCTCGAAAAAACACGGGCTTTTATTATACACGCTCCATTCATTAGCAAGCATATAAAAAAGAAGCATCAACGTTTTTCTTTCCTAAATCTAGTGGGTATAAGATCTATTGGATATGCCCTAATATGCATTTTCCGCTCAACATACCTAGCTAAGGTCTCATTGAAACGTCCGCCATGACACGTCAACACAATTTTAGGATCACATTCCTCCACAAACCTTATAATCCTCGGAAAGTCTGCATGATCGCTTAGAGGAAACCCAGTCCTCCTGCTCCAGAGAGCCCAGCCTGAGACCAAAGCGTCCTCGAATCTAACGTCTGATATCTTCGCGTTCTTCGGAGATACATAGACGAACCCTCCACGTTGCTTTATCGCTTCAGCCTCTGAGGACCACTCATCAATATACTCGAGACTATATCCGTGCCGCTCATATACCTTATTCATCAACGTGACCCTTCGATGCGTAATTACAGGAAAACCACATTCATTGAAGATATGAATTATTTCCTGTGCGTTTCCTAATGGATCCGTACGAAAAACCGGGATCCGCCCACGCTTCAGAACGCTCCTAGCCCACTTAACCATATCTTCACTTATCTCATCTATTCTTGGAAAGACAAAATTCGGCGAACCGAATGTCGCTTCCACAATTAAGACATCGCAGTGAACAGGTTCAGCCGGTTTCATCGTCTTAGTCTTCTCCGTGTTGAAGTCTCCGGTGTAGAGAATCGTTCCTTCGGGAGTCCTCACTTCATACTCAAAGCTTCCGAGGACGTGACCAGAGTTGTGAGGAATAACCTCAACTTCGCCTACTGCGGTTTTTTCTTTAAGATTTAATGGAAAGGCGTCTTTAACGCTGAAGAAGTTCGAGACGATCTCCAGAGTCTCTTTTGAGGAGTATTTCTTAACATTCTTCATTCTAAAAGCTGCTGAATGATCGAAGTGTCCATGAGTGACGAAGAAAACTGAACCGTCCACACTATTTCTTTTAGGATCTAAGACCACTTTAACATCGTCGTATTCAATGTGAACTCCGCCGTTCCATTCTATTCTCAAGATATCCTCGCCCATTCACAAGTATTTCCCAGCCTAAATTAGAGTTTCGATGGAGCCATTAAATACTTTCAACAGCCAATATATCCTTAATGTTAGGGAGGAGATAAATGTTGGTTACAAAAGATAAGATTGCGAAGTGCGCTGAGGCAATTGTTAATGGAACAAGCATCAAGAAGGGAGAAGCTGTTATAATTCGAGGCGGAGTACATGCGCAGGAACTCCTTGAGGAAATAGGCATCCTATGCTATAAGAGGGGAGCTCATCCAATGATCATCTCCCTAAGCGACGAGTATTCAGCTCGCGTGTATGAGGAAGTGCCAACTGAAACTTTAGAGATAACCCCAAAGCATTACCTCGCGGCTGTCAAGGAGGCTGATGCGTACATAGTCATTGAGCCATTCAGGGATCCCAGAGTCCAGATTAAGTTTCCACGCGAAAAAGTGGCTGCTAGGACAAAGGCCAACGTTCCTATAAGGAGACTAATACACGGAGAAGAGGGTCCGGGAAAGAAGTGGACATATGCCGGATGGCCAACTCCCGAGGCTGCAGAGTTCTATGGCGTCGAATACAAGGTTCTAGAGAGACTCATAATCGGCGGAATGACCGTGTCAACATCCATTCTTAAAG
>JAGGUU010000139.1 GCA_021158305.1 Candidatus Bathyarchaeota archaeon | reverse complement strand
TTTGGAGCCTCTGGATTATCTCGATGATCCTTTCGCCGTCCTTTGAATTGTATCCGACTATCCGCGCCCCATAAAGCCTCCCATCTTTGAAGAATAGGATTGTCGGTATCGCCCTTATCCTAAGCTCGTCAGGCCATGAGCCACCCCTATCGACATCTACCCTCAGAAATTCAGCCTCCTTAATCTTTGCCGCAACTTCTTCAAAGACCCGGGCCAGCATCCTACATGGAATGCACCAGTCAGCGTAGAAGTCTATGACGACGATCCCGCCCTCTTCAATGACCCTCTCAGCCTCCTCTCTAGAGACATCCCGAGCCCTGCCGCGGCCCCTAAAAGCCCTATCCGAACGGATTAACCCGACCAACCCGAACACCCCAGCCCATAAAAAATTGGGGTTGCGGGGCTCGAACCCGCGGATTCCGAGGCCGCGGCGGCGCCTCTGCGCCCCTCATCCCTCAGGGCGCCAAGGTCGGGGCTTATGGCCGGTCCGCCGCCCCCATGGCCGGCCACGCCACTTCCTTTGCCCGTGCCATATATGAACATTTATAACGAAAAATGTTCCTATTAGGAACATGAATTTGGAGGCGTCGAAGGCGAATTATCTCCATCTCCCCAGCTTGAAGGAGGTTAGGCTGCTTAGGGAGAGATTGGGCTGGACTCAGGAGAAGCTCGTCGATCGGCTAAGGCTGAGGGGGGTCAATGTCAGCAGGTCCATGATCGCGAAGATTGAGACCGGCAGAATCGACCCCAAATACAGCTTGGTGGTGGAGATTTTCCAAGTTCTATATGAGGCTCTCTCAAGGAAGAGGCTCATGGATGTGGGGGAAGTGAGGGCTAGGGATATCGCGAGCAAGGAGGTTGAGATGGTTGACGCAGATGAGACCCTTCTAGAGGTCTGGCGGAAGATGGAGAAGACAGCCTTCAGCCAATTCCCCGTAAAATGGAGAGGAAGAGTCGTCGGAAGCATTACGGAGAAGACGATAAACCAGCTAATCCAGAGCAAGGGCTGGAAGGCGCGTGAAGTAAAGGTTAAGGAGGTCATGGGAGAGCCTTTTCCAACAGTTCCACCAAATGCTACCCTACCGATCATAATCCACCTCCTCCAGAGGTATCAAGCGGTCCTAATAGTTAAAAGGGGGGAGGTTAAGGGCATAATAACGAATGCCGATATAGGGAAAGTCTTCACCCTGGCTTCTCAAAGGAGATTTAAGACTTTGCAAATGAGTTCCGCTAATGGCTTAGAATGGAAGACAGGTAATAGTCTGGAGTAGTCAATGTCACTTTATGCTAAAGAGGAAGAAATGGGCAACGGAAGGGGAGTTATCCAGCTTAGAACCGAGTTAGACCCTGAGCTGGCGGACAAACTCCGTTACATCAAGAAGGTTCTAGGGATAAGGAAGAATAGCGAGGCGATAAGGTATCTCATAATTGAGAAGTATGAGAAGCTGATAACCGCTGGCCGCGAGAAGAAGTAAGCTCTTCAAATGGTCCAACATTATAAAACTCCATGAGCCTATGAGTCGCTTTAACTAGATCGCCTTCAAGAACACATTCGACAATTTCCTTGTACTCATAATTTGCGCCTTCCTTTGATAGGTTTAGAACTAGAGAATAAAAGTTCTGTTGGTAGACCGGGATGATACTCGAGCATCAGATAATGCCATACACTGATTGATTAAAAATGTAGATGCTTCCGCATCTCGGATAAGCCTTGTATGCCAGCAATGAGGAGACCTATTCCGTGACTATCAATCTATAGCTAGGTCATTCTAATCTCAGGTTTTTGTGAGGCTCGAGAAAACCACTGCATCACGATACGTAAATGGACAAGCTTATCAGTTAACTTAGAGAAAATACTTTGCACTGATTTGATAATTCCTGACTTGTGACCTATATTAGGCACCTATAAGATAAACTCAGTTTTCACGGTGGTTTCCACGGTTCTCGTCCTTTTGAGAAAATTCGATAGACTCTCTATACTTCTTCAACATGTTTGCAAATTGGAAAGACCTAGCTAACATGTCTAGAGCGTCGCTTGCGGCTGGAGATGTATCTATGTTATGCGTGTAGTAGTTACGAGCCCGCTTTGCCGCATTCAAAAAATCTACTTCTAAATATTCTGGAAGGATATTTCTTGACTTCAGTTCTTTAAGCTTTTCTTCATAGGACTTACCTCGAATTTGTTCAAGTACGTAAACTATTACTTTTCCGGAGAGTATGGTGACAGACAAATAATGCCTATTTTCATATTCCATAAGTGCATTCTCGAGATGTAGGTGAATACCCGGATCAAGGGCTTTTATCGAATTCAATTCATTCCTAAGCGAATTTAGCTTATCAACTTCATCTGGTGTAAGCTCATAGAGCAAACTCTCTAGAAATGTAATCGCCATTTCACATTCGTGTTTCATTCTCTCTAACAACCGAATAGGAAACTTTCCGGCTTCAGCTTCCTCAATATATGCCAGGGTGGGGGCTTCTGGAACAGCCAACCGAGCAAACCTAGCACGCGCTTCCTCATAACTTCTTATGACTCCTTTAATTCTTTGAAGTATGAAAGGGCCTATAACCACCCTTATTTCTTGCCTTAACAATTCATTCACTGACCTATATATCGATTTAAATTGTGATAAAAGCGCCATAATGTTCGCTCTTCTGCCGGCCATATCACTCATTTTATAGTCCCCTAAAACAAGATTCTCCATTTAACCATATACTTTTTGGTAACGCCCATAAATGCGGTGAAGGCCTTTCATTTAGGTCGCAATATTTCTGCGAATAGGCACTGGCTATAGGGCTATATACACCTGACCAGCCTCCCGCCATCCAGTTCTGTTATCTCCATCTTCTCTGGCCACTACATAACTTAGCCATATATTTCTGTTTTTGGACCACCTATGCCTTGGAATTATTGTTACATTTACTTGGATTCTTTGTATTACTCTCTATCTTCGGAGAAGACGCTTGAGAAAATGATAAGAATTAAGAGAAGGCATCAGTTATGTCACATTGTTAAAAAATCTATTGATGCTGTTACCTACTCCTTATATTTAGTGAAGTTGATGCATATTCCATAATTTTACTTAAGAATGAGCGGCCATAATGGCGCGTCGTAGCTATTCTTAACAAAGACTTCAGGGATTCACCGTCTACAATCCCTACTTGGCGCTTTGCTGCTTCTTGCCTTAACTGTTCTGAAACAGACTGATTAGTAACTATAATCGGGTAAACGTTCACGAAGTAGGCATGAAGTTTATCTAAATTCTTTTTGAACCTTTCATATACGATTTTAGCAAAAACTTGTGTCTTTTCTAATTCCCCTTCGGAAAGTGATTTGGCAGTTATATTGAATAGATATACGTCTATTGATTTCTCACGTTTTTCGTCAATAATCAGTAGGTCCAAATCATATTGCGTAACACCGATTTTAGGTGTATCTGCCTTAACGCCCCCTAGCCAAATAGGAGACAGACCTTGGAGAGTCAGCAGATTAACGACAGCCGCTTCCAGTTCCCCACCACCTTTCGTCATTAGATACTCCTGTAAATTCTCTAAGAATTTACCATAAGACTCATCACCCAGTGCGATTTCTAAAAGTTTAAGTATGTCGTTTTTCTCGACTCTATATATTGTTTGCTTAGCCATCGGAGAATTCTTATAGCGTACTATTACGGTAACGTATTCCCAATCTTGCATGCTTTTCAAAGAGGTTTTAAGTTCTCCATTCTTGGTTTCTTCTAATTGCTCATCCATTAGTGGAATTGTTTCACGTTTTGTCGAGCCATCTTCTAAGTGCCAAATCAATCCGAAAACTAAGTACTCCCTTTCTAAGCCCCTTGGTATGCTAACTCTAAGCCCGCCGTTCACATGTTCAAAACGGGGTGCCGGCACCAAAACTTCAAGAAATATTCCTGGGTTATTAAAGGTGATTCCAAAATCTTCTCTAAGGTCCTCTAACCCTTCATAGGGTTCTTGATTCAGTTGCAGTTCAAGTTCTATTTGTTTTTCTGATAACATTTTTCTTATTTTATCAGCTTCTGGACTTTCAATGAAACACTCATAACGTACCTCATTATTCCGTGAAAGCCCACGTTCTGTAAACGCAAAATTTCCTACACCTTCAAGAAGGCGGATTCTAGTTCCGTCAGATAGCTGTAACCAACCTTCTTTCAGAGACTTAAAGAACTCTTCCCTTGACTCTTGCTTGCTAAAATCAGACCAATATTCTATAGCCAACAAATGGGAAGTCCTTACCGACTTCAAAATCTTACTAGGATGCTTTTTAAGGTCTTCTTCGATGTGTTTTGGACAACTACTCTGAAATGAAAACTTAGCAAATGCGGCTTTACAGTCTTCCTCAATGGTGACCGATATCAGAGATGCGTGAAGATAAAACGGTACTCCTTCATATCGTTTGAAGAGCTCTGTTAAGCTCAGACCGTCTTTCATCCACAGTTTTTACAGTCAGAATATATAAAAAGTCTTAATTATTCCAAAAAATCGAAAGATTTCTCCAAAAGACGGCTTAAGAGCTACTTATCGCCTCTGTATCTCAGTTTCTTCGAATTCCTTCCGTCGGTTCTCCGCATTCTGTTCGGCTTGTGTTCGGGTCTGGGTCGGGATGATTTAAATAAGTGTTTTTTGATTTTTCGAGGGTTTATGGCTGCTTCGGCCACTGGTGCGGTGAGGGTTTGGATTCCGAAGGAGCTCTATATGGCCTTGCTTAGGATTCAGGTCTCCGAGAATTTGGACTGGGATGACGCGTGCCAGAAGGCGGCCACTCTTCTCGATGAAGGCTCAGAAAAATACGCGAAGCTTCTTAAGAGGGAGGCGGAGAAGCTCTATAGCTCCAGGTTTATGCAGCAGTTCAATAGGGCCAGGAAGAGCATTGCGGAGGAGGCCTATCGGAGAGGCTACAGGGATGGCTATGAGAGGGGGAGGCTCGACCACGCCATATGGTACTACTGCGCCATATGTGGCGGGAAAATCTATGTCAAGCCCAACTCGAACAGCCACATGGCCATAATAAAATACATGAGAGAGCACAAATGGGGCCACACCACCTGCCACAAGAAAAGTAACAACAGCAGGCCGTAATGAGTTCTCTCCCTAGCTGAGGGGCTCAATATTCCAACAACTTATAATCCGGAAGCAAGAAGTTCTCAGCTAACGAGAGTTGATTAATCTGGCGAGATTTACTTTAGATGTAAGGCTTCTAGGGTGGGTCTGTTAGATGAGGTTCCCTGACCCGGCGAATAAGCAGAAAGGATTTTTGAAAAGTAAGCCTGATACTTGAGTATCATCTCACGAGGTTCCTCCTTATCTAATAAATGACTGACGTAAGATTATATCCGTAAAATCCGTCTGCCCCCTTCTTGAACTTCCAAGAAAAACCGAAAATAATGTTCGATTTATTTAGCATATATATAAAATTCTGTAAGGGTGTGAAAATTTTCAGATATGGCCATAAGCTATCTTTTGTCGGCCTAATCCGTCAACTCTTCGGGTATTTTTCGCCCAGCTTTCACATTTCGACCGACTTATATTCGTGTTCTATCTCAAAATACGTTATCCATCCACAAAAGCAACAGGACTGAACCCGAATCTTTCGCTTCAGAATTAAATTAGAATTGATTGATACTCAAGTATCATCTCTGGAGAGTATTCTCTAAAGAGATACACTACCAAATGGCCATTTTTAATAGTGTTTTCTGAAGGCTAGGTATTTGTCTCAGCCTAGGTACAGGGCACCTCTTCGTTATTCCCATTCAAGAAAGTAAGCAGAGAAGCACGCTAGGTAGCTAAATTGGTATAACATATGATGAAGGGGATTATGCAATATATGATGGTGGCTCAGAACTAGTCAAGTCACGTAACCCTAATCGTTTAAAGAAGTCTCTTAACGGTATCTTCGGATTTGCCACTATCTCGGCCCTCATCTTGGATACCTTTCGATTATAGTATAGCCTCAGGGTATTATAGAAGTCTGAAAGCGTTATTGCCGGAAGCTTATCGAGGCGGAGACCCTCAATAGGGCTCGCGTCGCGATTTAAATGCACCTGCACCACAATCCACGACTCGGGAAGATCGAAATATTCATCCAATGGGATGGATGCAGTCCTCACCACCCGATAAAGTATGTTAAGCAGTTCCCTCCTTAGGTCGATGAGATTCTCGATGAAAAACCGAAGTCCTATCTCATCAGCGGGAATCGGCTCACGACTGCAAGAAACCTCAACAATAACTTTGCCCGAGGGATAGAACACGGCCTTAGTCTTTCTCCTCTTTAGCTTTCCCCACCGAATGGCCGGACCAACGATAGACCCATCCTTTCTAAGAGAGAAGGCATGACCTCGTAAAATGGGATAAGCATTAAAAACTATGTTACACAGTTCCCGCGAATATAAGCTGATACGAACATCATGAATACATAAGTTCTCCCAATTAAGAGAATCAAGTATCTCGAGCAAGGTCTTCGAAGACTCCCCATGCCCTTGTTCGTCCCCCTCCGATGCTAAAATCCAGTACTGTGGTCTTGACCGCCTATTCTTCCAGCGAACAATTTCGCCTCTCCGCGAGAGAAGGCTTGTGATCTTCCTGAAATAACCAGGCTTGTACTCTGGGAAGTCCAAGTAGCAGAAAGGCCGCCCCTCTTCTTTCCATATCCTTCCTGCCTTATTCCGAACTTTCTCTAGGGTTCTCTCAGTCGGCGGCATCCGTCAGGCCACCTTAATCGTCGCCGTTCCCAAACCGTTCCCCGAAATTCCGACTTCTAAGTTGCACATATTGTCACCTCAGAAAGAGAACTTTATCTGTGGTTCACTTTTCGCGGCAGCGTTAATTCCACGCTCTTCTCTGAGGTGAAGGACTCTTCATCTGTTGAACTAGAGTCTTTTAGTTTTCTGATGTAAACTGTTTGTCCTATGCGTAAAATAGCAACTCTCTTACCTACAAGCTTAGCTGCTTTCCTTCTTAGATTCGGTGGTGCTGGTATCCGAATATTCCGCCCTGCACATTTGATCACCAATCCTTCATAGTTTATGTCGTGTAGAACCCCGATGATTTCGCTCAGGTCTCGTAGTGTAAGGTTATTCGCTTCCCCATCTCTGCGCATCTTCGCAGTATCTATACTCTCACTCGTTTTTCAGGGGAACGGAAGTCTTATCGGACACATGTAATAAGAGTTCAATGAAAGCCCAGAGCGGGGATTTTTAACCTATAACACGATTTCAGAATCATAAAATTTTTCATACTGTTATATAGGGTATATACTATGTAATGTCCATCGAGAAGCTAGACAGTACAAAATACGATTGCTTAGCTTACTTACTAAAACTGGCCAATATAGATTTTGGAAGATTAAGAAAAAGCTACAGACAAATTAAGAGATACACTATATCTCCTTATGAGAGAAAACTGCCCATAAAGGAAAAAGAAGTCAATATACTTGAGATTCTTCTTCTTAGCAAAACACCTCTATATAAGATGGAATTAAAGAGGAGACTAAAAATGTATTATACACAGGTCCACAGAGCAGTCGAAAAGCTTGAAAAGCTGGGTTTTGTCAAGAATTATGTTGGTAGTAAGCCTCATGCGAGGGCCAGCCGGAGATTTCCATCTATAAAACCTTATATTATAACCGATGAAGGAGCCCTAGTGGTCTTTGCCGACAGATATCCTTGGGCGGACAAAAATGAGAAGCTTGTTCTCCTCAAGGGGCTAGAACGATGGAGTATGAGAGCTTATGAGCTGATGATGAACTTCACTGACACGAAAGAAAGATTATTATATCTTTTGTCATTGATTCACGTCATCACGGAGCTGACTCTGCTGAAAACTCCAAGATGGAATTTCGATGAGATGGTGCGACTAACATTATATCGTGTACCTGAAGTTTTTTCTCATCTAGACTGGTGGGGTTTCCTGATCAAAAATAGAACGTTGTATAAGGTTATCATAAATGAACTCGAAGAAACTGAGCGCTTTCTGAAGTACATAATTTATCCACCCCATCTCTTTAGAAAGGTTAAGAGGACCATACGGATATACGAGCGAAATTCAAGAACATATTCCGAAGCTACATCTGACTACGTTAATAGGTGGGTCGAGTATTGTAAAGGGTATTTTCCGTTCGAGGAAGGACTCTGAAGCATAATTTAAGAAAGTCCGGCCAACACACTTGGATAAGAATTCATTAATCTATCCCTAGCTTTGGTATGCATGCGAGATATGCTTCCCGCAATTCTTCTTCATCTATGTGATCATAGAGGTCTATGGCTTCCTTTCTTCGATCCCCTCTGAGCTCTTTGATGAATTCTCGGGGCATTTTATTTCTTCTGAGCCAGGTCGTGAACCAGTGTCTTAGGTCGTGTGGGCTTATCCTCAACCCTAGCTTAGATGAGTGTTTTACAACTATATTGAAGAGCGTGTTTCTATCTATTCGCCTCTTGCTTGCATAGTTTATGAAGAGGGCCTTTGTCCGCGGCTTCAAACGCTCCCTCACCCTAAGCCAT
>JAGGUU010000027.1 GCA_021158305.1 Candidatus Bathyarchaeota archaeon | reverse complement strand
CTCTAAGAGGCGTTTAGGAAGAACATCGTCCTTACCGTTGAATCCGTACTTGTTAAGGATGACCCTTTCAAGATTGTATATTCTTTCACCGATCTTTAAGATCTCATCCTCAGTCAGGTTCCATCCTGTAACGGCAGATAGGAGCTCCGCGTAGTCCTCGGCTCCCAAAGCGAATGTGACGAATAGACAGTTAACGGTAGAGTTTACGACGCACGTTAAGTCTTGGAAGACCTTAACCCACTTAGCCTTTCCCTTAGGCGTCAACGGATCTATCTTTTCCGGCATTCCCAGGATCTCCGGTGAGACGGTGTATCCGGTTACGTGGCATCCTCCCCTATTCGCCGTCGCATAGTTCAGCCCAATACCCTTCATGGCCCTCGGGTCATACGCAGGCATCTCAAGTCCCTTTACGCTCATCGAGAGCTCTGGATGACCATAGATCTCGCAGAGCTTCTTGGAACCTAAGGCCAGATACTTCCCGAATCCAGTCTTGTAAGCTGTGCGCCAGACAGCCTCTACAAGTGCCGCTGCATTTCCAAATCTCAGATCCAAACCTTGAAGATCCTCTTCTGGAATGTATCCTCTCTCGTTCAGCTCCATCGCCGCAGCTATCGTTGAACCCAGGCTTATAGGGTCTAATCCGAGCTCATCGCAGTAATGGTTTGCCTTCACGATTGCGTCTAGATCCTTAACTCCCGTGCAGCTTCCAAGAGCCCATATTGATTCGTATTCGGGCCCTTCGGAGCTTAGAATCTGGAATGGGCCGGATTTGACGCTTGTAACCCTTCCACATCCGATTGTGCATCCCCAACATGCTCTTCTACTCGTCAGATATGTTTCAGCAAGCGTTTCACCGCTTATCTTCTCCGCATCTGGATTAACGCCTGTCTGCCAGTTCTTATACGGTAATCCCCCAGCAGTATTAATCACGTTGACTAGTATCGCGGTTCCGTAAGTCGGTAATCCCTCGCCGGTAACTGAGTTCTTCCTCATCTTATCGAGACATTTCTGTGATATTTCCTTAAACCTGTCCGGATCGGCGACTTGAACCTCCTTATTTCCAGAAACAACTATCGCTTTTAGCTTTTTAGAACCCATAACCGCGCCCAGACCGGTTCTTCCAACTGCTCTATGCTCATCATTCATTATACATGCCATACGAACCATGTTTTCCCCGGCCGGGCCTATACATGTAACGCTCGTGTTTTTGCCACCAATCCTCCTCTTTAAGATTCTACAGGTATCGAAGACGTTTTTGCCCCATAGATCACCCGCGTCTCTAAGCTCTGCCTCTCCATCCATAATAGATAGGTAGACAGGCCTATCCGAGCATCCTTCAACCACAACCATGTCGAATCCTGAGAATTTCAGAAATGGCCCCCACTCCCCGCCTGAATTACCGCTTCCAATAGAGCCTGTAAGTGGAGATCTAAGAGCCATGACATGATATCTTCCCGACGATGGAAAACCCGGAATCCCCGTACCCGGTCCCGTTGCAAAGATCAGGACGTTTTCTGGACCTAAAGGATTTATGTCCTTCGCAGAGATCCCTTTAGATTCATATTCCTTAAGGTATTGATAAAGCAGATATACGGAGTATCCTTTTCCACCAAGATATTTTTTAGCAACATCATTGGATAGAGGTTCAACCCTCAAAGTTCTAGCTGTAAGATCAGCTCTCAGAATTTTTCCCATATATCCGTTCGGCAATTTAATCGCCTAAATAAATTATAGTTCCAAAATATTTAAAAATTTAAACTGACAACCTAAGCTAAAGACTCAAAAATCAAGGCAAATTCTCACATTTTATTTCGCAATTTTCCTTACTTATTCTTGCTATGAAATAGAGGAGAATATGCCTTTTTGAGAATTCTAAACAAAAGATAAATGATCTATCCCTTTACCACTCTTATACTCACGATGGATGAGCTCAACTTGTCCTTACTACAAACCGAAAAATGCCACTTCAAAACAAGAGGTGGATTTGATTGTTAGGGGAAATGACTCCGAAATAATTGTTGCTATGTATATTTAGGATTTTATAGTAGACTTGTGATTAGGCAGGTTATGTGGATCCTCAGATTTTTGGCTTATACTTTACATTTTTTGGCAGTTCGGACAGATGAATGTCTTTCTGTTGATTGGCTTCTGCATGTAGAATTTTATCGGCGCCCCGCAGATTCTGCATTTGCCTCTATATTTATTGTAGACAAGGAGGAGAGGTTTTATCCGTTTATGCTCCAGCTTGAACTTGAGAAACTCTCTGCTTAATTCCTCGCTGATAGAAACTATTCTCTCTACTTCTCTGCGTGATAGATCCGTAATCTTCTTTTCCGGGTTAACTTTCGCCCTGAATAGGATCTCGTTTCTCAGAATATTCCCTATGCCCGCTATAACTGACTGATCCAGTATGACCACGCCTATTTTCTCCTCCGGGAACTTCATTATGTTTCGGATGGCTTCTTCTCTGTTCCACTCGTCACTCAGTGGATCCGGTCCAAGATCTCTTCTTAGCTTTTTCAAGATCCTATCCCTTTCGTCTATCTCAACTATCGGCGCATTGTATGCAACGAGTTTCTTCTCAGCTCCTCTGATTAGAAGTCTAACTCGGCTTTCAGGCTTCAGTAATGGCTCATTTAGTTGATAGATGTGAATCGACCCGTACATCATCAGGTGGAGTCTGATAGCCGCGTTGTCGATGAAGAGCAGTATGTTCTTTCCTATCGAGTCTGAGCTGAGAAGTCTTTTACCAACGAGGTTATCTAGGGAAATGTAGACTCTCTTGGACTTTGTGAAGACTTCCCTAATAATCTCGCCGCTAAGCTCATCTCTTATCTTTATGGCGTAAGCCTTAGCGGTAGGTCCTTCAACCATAATTATTAGGCTGAACTGGACTCTTTTAAAAGTCGCGTAGGCTAAAGCATGGAATAAGGATGGACGGCGCTTCAGCGTGGCATCCGCGGCTTTCAAAAAAGCTTTTGCTCAAGTTTGGCGCATAGAACTCTCTTTTTTGTCTAGTGAAAAATTTAATATATATACTTGTGTGATCGTGATTGAATGTTTGTTGGATCTGCTCTTGGTTTTCTGAAAATTTTTTGAGTTTGATCTGTTAATCAATGATCGATCTTGCTCAGGTTTGGTTGCGTAGATCGATCTTAGGGATCCTTCAGATTGTTTGAGGTCTTCTCAGCCATATGTGAGGTTGCATCTGCTTAAGTATGGCGCGCGGCCGTGCGGTATTCGTTTTCTCTGGCAAGTATTATTCTTCCGCTGCATTCTAAGGGGAAGCTTAAGCGTTTGTGCTTATTGTGATCTCCGCTTCGCTCGGCCTCTGCCGCCTACCGTAGATTGTGCATCTGATCCTTATCTTTCGCCTGATGTGGATCATAGGAGGATTTGAAGCGGCTTGGTTTTAGAAGTTAAAAACGAATCTCTGCCTGAGAGAGGCTGCCCTCCCGTAGCTGAAACATTCGATCTATACTGCCCTATTCCTTAAGGATCCATTGCGTAATATATCTTTCAGAGCCTTATTTCCTCTATTGGTACGCCTTTACTCTTTCTTAATAGTATTAACGATAATGCAATGAAGACTGCGGTCCATGCGAAGACTGAGATCGCGGCTAGCCTCAAGTTTATCGCTGGCAGTAACTTATCGCTTGACAGCCAAAATAGGTATGCTCCTCTAGGCGGATATGCTCCCATGCCATGGTATGTTAGTAGCGCAGGCAATGAACATAACGGTATAATATACGCTAGGTCTCCAAGGTCAATCCATAATTGAGAGTATGCTATGAAACCCAAAATCAATGGTATATAGCTCGTCATCGTTAT
>JAGGUU010000111.1 GCA_021158305.1 Candidatus Bathyarchaeota archaeon | reverse complement strand
TCTCTCTACCACTGTATTTGTATGCCACGGCAAGGGGGAAGCAGGCTTCGCCTGCTCGTGTATGCAACACACCACAACACTTACAGCGTATTGCACCGAAATTCTTCTCATCCGGCTTCGTGATCTGTTCTTCACATAATGCATCGCATAATTGATATAGAGTGGAGAGATTATTCTGCAGTGAACTAAACTTAGCTTTCGACTGAAACATTTTCCAGTTCAAATTTATAACCGTTCATCTTTTCCTCATTTTCGATTATATCTTTTTCTTATAGCGTCGCCATAATTTTTAAACTAACAGCATTCTTAATCCTTTCAAAGATAGAGGGGTTTAAAATGGAGAAGAAATTAGATGTGTTTATCGTAGATACTTCACGCAGCTGGTATGCAAAGTTACGCCCAGTCTCGATTAGTAAAGTTCATCTGGAAGACTCCTTCTGGGCGCCTAGGTTGAAAATGCTAGGAGAGGTAACTCTTCCTACGCAATATCAAATATTCGAGGAAACTGGCTACCTTTTTAACTTCCGCCGCGCAGCTGGAAAGAAGACCGGAGACTTTCAAGGCCGCTTTTTCAATGATAGTGACGTCTATAAATGGATTGAAGCCGTAGCCTTCTATCTAGCATACTCCTATGATGAAAAACTGCGCAGTCTTGTTGCACATGTAATTGATGATGTAGTCTCCGCACAAGATGAAGATGGTTATTTAAACTCTTATTTCACCCTTGAACGTAAAAAGGACCGTTGGACTAACCTTAAGGATATGCATGAACTTTACTGTGCAGGTCATCTTATGCAAGCTGGCATCGCCCTATACCGTGCTACGGGTGAAAGGCAACTCCTAGATGCAGCTTGCAAGTTTGCTGATCACATCTCCTCCATATTTGGTGTTGGTAAGCGTCCTGGAACCTCAGGTCATCCTGAAATTGAGATGGCTCTGGTGGAGCTTTATCGGACAACAGAAAAACGAGATTATCTGGATCTAGCGCAATTCTTTCTCGACCAGCGAGGTAAGGGGCTAGTGGGGGGAGATCTATATCATATTGACCATAAACCATTCAGGAAGCTGACCGAAATCGTAGGACACGCCGTCCGCTCGCTCTATCTAAACTGCGGCGCAACTGACATTTATCTTGAGACAGGTGAGAAGCAACTTTTGAATACCCTTCTGCGTCTCTGGTGCAGTATGACCGAAAGAAAAATGTACGTAACTGGAGGCGTGGGTGCGCGATATACTGGAGAAGCATTCGGAGACGACTACGAGCTTCCCAACTACAGAGCATATGCGGAGACCTGCGCCGCTATAGCTAATGTGATGTGGAATTGGCGTATGCTACTTGCTACAGGCGACGCGAAGTTCGCTGACGTGATGGAACTCGCCTTATATAATGGGGTTTTATCCGGCATCTCCCTTGATGGAAAAAATTATTTCTATGTTAACCCGCTTGCGGATCGGGGGAAACATAGGCGCCAAAGATGGTTCAGATGTGCCTGCTGCCCACCTAACATCGCTCGAACCTTGGCATACCTACCAGGTTATCTCTACTCTATTTCAGATGAAGGAATATGGATACATCTTTATGTTCAAAGCAGAGCATTCGTCAATGTAGAGGGAAAAACGGTAACCATTAAACAGCGCACAAGATATCCATGGAGTGGCGAGGTTGAGATCTCCCTTCAACCAGAAAGCGAGGTATCTTTCAGCCTGTACCTGCGTATTCCCGGATGGTGTCGAAAAGCAAAAATCTACGTTAATAACCAAAAGTTAGAGACTGGAATTAGGCCTGGAGGATATATAGAGATCCACCGCGTATGGAAACCAAGTGATTATGTGAAGCTTTTCCTTTCGATGCCTATTGAAAGGTTGATTTCTCATCCTAACGTGCTAGAGAACACGGATAAGGTTGCCCTAAAGCGAGGCCCAATCGTATACTGCATAGAACAGATTGATAATCCTGACTTCGACGTTTGGAATATAGTGTTGCCTCTTGATAGCCCATTAAAGGCGGAGTGGGCGCCGAAACTGCTGAACGGCGTCACAGTCATTCAAGGTGAAGCATTCGCGATTGAAACAGAAAGCTTCAAAAACAGACTTTACCAAGCAGCCGCAGACGTATCGTTTAAAACGAGAAAGATTCAATTTAAGGCGATTCCCTACTACGCATGGGCGAACAGAAAACCTGGATCTATGATTGTTTGGATGCGTTCAACAAGCGAGATTTCTATTAAAAACTTCACACGTCGAGTGTAACAAAACGAGTTTCATTATCCATCGCTAAGTATCTATGGGATGTATCGAAGAATCTACCATTAAGCATAGTAGTGAATTTGGAAACGGATATGACAACAAGATATTCATGATTACAGTGACATGCCTCGCATCTATAATCGCCGAGTATAATCGATACGCATATGCATGTCATAAATCTAAAGGTCTTTAGTGTTACAGTCGGTCATGCTTATATTAGCATGTGTACAAAATATATAATTGGTGGACGAATTGCCCGCTAAAACCATGTCAGCTAGGTTTGATGATGAGCTCTATGGCGAGATCCTAGAGTACGCCCGAGAGAAGGGAATACCCAAAACTATGGCGCTCAGGGAGCTTGCGAGGGAAGGGATTAAGAGGTGGAGATTAAAGAAGGCTTTAGCTCTCTATAGGGAGGGAAAGATCACCCTATGGAAGGCTTCTCGTATGGCTGGTCTATCCCTGTCAAAGATGGTCGAGGTCGCCGCCTCCGAGAGAATTCCAATACATTACAGGGCTGAAGATTTGGAGAGGGACTTTAAGTCAATCTTCGGTGGAAAAGTTTGAGAGTAATCCTTAATGCCACCCCACTCATATACCTCGGAAAGAAGAGAAGGATGGAGCTCCTGAGACCGATTTTCAAGGAAGCTATCATACCCGTGGAAGTAGAGAGGGAGATAACTAGGATTGAGGAGAGCCCTGAGGCTGTCCAGCTAAGGAAAGCCATCCATGAAGGATGGATAAGGGTTAGGCAACCCTCAGAGGACAGAAAGAGGCACATCATTAATTTATTCAGTGAGATTGATGAGGGAGAGGCTGCGGTGATCGCGGTGGCTCTTGAGGATTATGAGGAAGCATCCGTAATAATTGATGATGCCGAGGCGAGGGTTGCCGCTGAATACTTCGGACTTGACGTTCACGGCACTCTATACGTGATCTTAGAAGCATATAGGCGCAGCATCCTTAAGTCGAAAAAGGAGGTAGTAAGCATAGTGAACAACATGATAAAAAGGGGCTTTTATCTATCCACAGAAGTCTACGCAAGACTCTTAGCTTTCCTAGAAGAATTAGCTGAATAAGAGACCCATCACAGATCTTAGATATATTCAAGCCTATTTCCTTTGCTCTTTCTACAAGTTCACATCACTTGAATCTTCATGTTTAATAAGCCAATATCTGAGAAAACCACAAATCAACATACAAGTCCTCAAATGAATCCTTTTTTAAGAAGATATTCTCCTTAATATGAGAAGCAATAGGCATATTCCGATACATGCCGCCGCCATTATTAGTACTAATTGGGTGTAGTCCTTTCTCCACACCGCTCTTATCTCTCTCGGTCCATCAACATAGACCTGAACTACTCCTTT
>JAGGUU010000054.1 GCA_021158305.1 Candidatus Bathyarchaeota archaeon | reverse complement strand
TCCCCACCCATGATGAACGGTAAAGGAGTGAAACCCTCCTCCTCACTCTTCTCAGACATAGAATCCACCAGCATCAATGACATTTCTGATACAGTTTTGAAATCCATAATAGTTTTTGTACGTCTATACTGGAGACAAACAGTCTTTTTAATTCCTTCGGAGGCTAGAAACGCTAAATACGGCGTGCCTATTATCATTATCGAAGTGAGAGATACGAAGCTCTCCTTCATCTTCCAATAATTTCTTCCAAAATCTTCATTACCACCCCCGATTATTTTTCATTAAAAGGCTGTTTTCTTAACTCCTTCAGGGTAATTCTCTATCTAGTACGTTAATTATCTTAAGATTTTGCAGCTAAGTTTAATGAGAAGAATCATTATTAATGGGGGAATATATAGAAAATTATATTTTATCGAGATTTTTGGATAATCCTATTTGTCGTCGGTTGAAGGAAGGATTTGCTTTCCAGGATTGTCTATGGAGAATTTTTCAGCATATCGCTCCTATGATTGAGCCGAAAATAAGATTATGATAGATAGACCCCGTTGGCAATAGCAGGATAAAGTCATCTCTTCCCCCTAACAATTTAGAAAGAAGATGATGCTCACTAGACGACATGGATGCCGTTCATCTAATCACATTTACATTCTTCACCGTTCTAACATAATCATTAAGGTTTCTAAGGTCTCCTTTGCAAAGGAATTCTACTACATACTTCTGAATTTTACTCCTTGCTTTATCGCCATGTAAAAGTAAAGACCTTATTTTTATAACTTTCTCCGACAAAACTTTACAAGATTACATTTGACTCTACGCGTAGTCACTTGTTACTAATATCTTCGTAGCATTCACTTAATTAACATGTACTTTAGGATATTGTTAAACAAAATAGTAGTAACCAGGTCCTCTTGATAATGTTCGAAGTTAAGGTTGAGATTATTATGAGGCCGTTGTTAATTTCTTTTTGAGTATAGTTGCTGCGTGTTCGTGGATCCATCCCTCAAAGTATCCGGCGCATATGTTTTCTGATCCATCTGGAGATATGCCTTTAATTATCAAGTCGGGCATTGTGAGATAATAGGTCCAACCCATCGGGTTTTCTATGGGTATGTCTTCAAAAAACTTTTCGGTCTTTATATAGTGAAAGTCTGTCACCCATTCTCCAGATCTGCGATCGATCCTATAACGTATGCTTTTGATGTTTAAGATTTGAGGTGAAGTCAGTATAATGAATACTTTGCCCCCATTCTCAACGTAACTCTCGACTTTATCATCGTATACAGAGGTTATTACACATGATGCATCTTTATTGATAGTATCTGAAACAGATATGTTATATCCCATATCCTGTAATTTATTTGAGATTGAATCTAAAATTTAATCTGGTGAATATACTTGGATGAGGACTTCTTTATCTATCATGGGGAACTTCAGCTCTCTTGGCGATACTATTAGGTTAATATAGCATCATTATCTTCCATCTAAGCTTCGCGTTATTCAATTTCCCTCAAACCACTTTGAAAAGTATACTGGAATGCTTATGTTCTCTCCTGACCAAAATTTAGTTTTAATGCTGGCCTGGTCGATTATCAATAAATTGTCGTTATTAATGCTTAACAAATTATTTATGTATGCTTTAGGGTTGCGATAAAAGTCTAATAGACCATTGCATTCCCAATAAAGATCGTAAAACTCAGTTATGATGTATCCAGTGATTTGCGGATGCTTCCTCATTTTTCTATCATGAATTTTAACCTTGGAATTGATGCTACTGTGAGGAAAACCGCAAATTTTTCCCAATCTTTCCATATCTCTCTCAAATTCCATGAGTTAAATCGTTCTTCAGCTCCTTTAGGGATTCCTGAACCACATCCTTTACTGAACCACCATGGCTCACCTCCATAGCCTCTCATAATCTTCTTTAAACTTGGTAGTCCCCAAACTCCGAACTCTGAAACTATTAAGGATTCATCTCCCTTTCGAATGGGATTGTTTCCGAAGATCCAGCCGGGGTCAGTAGCGAATCTTCTAACAAAGCCAATCCAATACTCGTAGCTCCCTGGTATTGTGCTGTACCAGTGATAGTCAGCTATGTCCGTCTTACGGAAGTTAGGAGCACATGGTGAGTTATCCACTACGAGCCTCGTCGGATCTAATTTCTTGGCTAAATCGTATAATATATTGATTAACCATTTCCTTCCGCGGGAGCTCGATGGATCTACTCCCCATGCCTCGTTTGCTATTCCCCAAATTATTATTGATGTATTAGTTATTGAAGCTTAAGAGGACAAAGAACACTAATTTCTAACACTCACCATCCGTAAATGCGATAGAATATCATCTAAAAAAGTAAATATTTGTCTATTCAATAATAGGTTAGGCTCATTAAGTATTTAGTTGGGGGCGAGAATGTTTGGTGGCTTAGAAGAATCTGTGATAGAGTCATCCTCTATAGAGGAGATAGCTGAGAGGGCTGTTCCGAAGGTTAGCGTTTTAGGCATAGGAGGGGCTGGATGCAACATCGTTTCATGGATGAAGGGGAGAGGAGTGCTTGGCGCGCGGATCTGCGCCCTGAACAGCGATGCACAGCACTTAAGCATAACAGATGCTGATGAAAGATTGCTGATTGGCTATGATATTACGGGCGGCCTTGGATGCGGAGGGTTTCCAGAGAAGGGGGCTAGGGCGGCTGAGGAGAGCTCAAAGGAGATAGAGGCGCTGATCGACGGCTCCAGACTTGTTTTCATCACGGCGGGACTTGGAGGTGGAACGGGGACGGGGGCATCTCCAATTGTTGCGAGGATCGCTAAGGATATGGGAGCCCTGACTGTAGGGGTTGTCACTATTCCATTCCAAGTTGAACGTGCGAGGCTTCTTAAGGCCAAGGAGGGGCTTAAGAGACTTGTCGATGAATGCGACGCGGTAATAGTGATAGATAATAACAGACTTATGGATGTTGCTGGCAGCATGCCTCTAACTGAAGCCTTCGCTGTTGCAAATGAGCTAATAGCTACATTCATAAAGAATATAACTGAGATAATATCTGTCCCGGGCCTTATGAACATGGACCTCGCCGACCTCAGATCCATCATGACTGGAAGCGGAGTATGCGCGATAGGATTTGGTGAAGGGCAGGGAGAAACGAAAGTCGAGGATGCAGTTGAGAAGGCTCTTGA
>JAGGUU010000026.1 GCA_021158305.1 Candidatus Bathyarchaeota archaeon | reverse complement strand
TATGCTCAGAGCAAAGGAAAAGACTACACACTAATGATCTCCCTAGAATACTTTGACAGAGAATACGACAAGAAATGCCTACTTGGACCAACTAGAGATGCAGTAGACGTCGTCGCTAAGGTCAAGGAGAAATATGAAAACATCGGCTTAACCGTTGATCTGAGCCATCTTCCACTACTTCACGAATCTCCAGAGGAAGCTCTCTTAGCAGCTAGGCCATACCTGGAACATGTTCACATAGGCAACTGCATAATGAAAGATCCAAATCATCCGCTTTATGGAGACCAGCATCCAAGATTCGGAATACCTGGAGGAGAGAATTCACTAGACGAACTTATCGAGTTCCTCAAAGTTCTTAAATACGTAGGTTACTTCAACAAGAAGACGGCTACGAGGCTTCCGGTTGTAAGCTTTGAGGTTAAGCCAGCGCCTGGAGAATCCTCAGAGGTCTTGATTGCGAATTCAAAGAGATTCTTTGAAGAAGCTTGGTCGAAAATTTAAAAAATAAAGAAAAATCAATGTAAGGCGTGGTGAAGGGCTTGAGCGGATCAGAAAGAAAAAAAGTCTACGTTACTAGGAGGCTGCCAGAAGAGGCTATGAAACTCTTGGAGGAGAAGTTCGACGTCGAAGTCTGGACTGAGGAGATGCCTCCACCCAAAGAAGTTCTAATAGAGAAGGTTAAGAATATAGATGGGCTGATCTGCCTCCTAACAGAGAAGATAGATGAAGAAGTTATCAACGCCGCTGGGCCGAGGCTTCGCGGGATATGCCAAGTAGCAGTTGGATACGACAATATTGATGTAGAAGCGGCTACAAAGAAAGGAATCTACGTGACGAATACGCCTGGAGTTTTAACAGAGACCACAGCTGATTATGCCTTCGCCCTCTTGATGGCTACCGCTAGGAGAATCGCTGAAGCAGACAGGTACGTAAGATCTGGAAAGTGGAAGATACC
The DNA here is from genome assembly GCA_021158305.1 of Candidatus Bathyarchaeota archaeon. Taxonomy (GTDB): domain Archaea; phylum Thermoproteota; class Bathyarchaeia; order Bathyarchaeales; family DTEX01; genus B63. Next base: position 5,068 of record JAGGUU010000026.1, on the reverse strand, counting down.
ATGGGGACTGATGATGCTTCTTGGACAGGATATATGGGGCAAGACTATAGGCATAATAGGCATGGGAAGGATAGGTACTGCCGTCGCCCGCAGAGCTAAGGGAATGAATATGAAAATACTATATTACGATGTAGTGAGAAACGAGAAAGCTGAGAAGGAGCTGGGCGCCAAATACGTGGACCTTGAAACCCTGCTTAAGGAGTCAGATTTCGTCACGCTTCACGTTCCCCTTCTCCCATCAACTAGGCACTTAATAAACGAAGAGAGACTTAAACTGATGAAGAAAACAGCTTGTCTAATCAATACTTCACGCGGTCCAGTAGTCGACGAGAAAGCTTTGTACAAAGCTCTTAAGGAAGGATGGATCTGGGCCGCCGGGCTTGATGTATGGGAGAAGGAACCAACAGATCCAGATAATCCTCTGCTTAAACTAGATAACGTAACAGCTTCTCCTCACATAGCAAGCGGAAGCATAGCGACCAGAACTAAAATGGCGCTTATGGCAGTAGAGAACATGATAGCCATACTTGAAGGGAAAGTTCCGCCGAATCTAGTGAACAAGGAAGTCTTAAAGGTAAGGCCGCCTACAAGCTAGGCTAAACCTTCCTTTCTTTATTTTTAAGATAAATTGTCTTTTTCTCCAAACTTTGGAGGTTAACTTGATAGAAGCTAAAAAGGGAAGAAGATGATTTTGGAAACCCGTTTTTCTATATTTGCAATAATGATATAGATATCACGTGCGTTTAGACATGTAAGAGATGAACTATTGTGATCGACCTACTTGAAACGTGTTTGCTACGTGTCGACGCGGAATACATTGAAATGCGTGGTCATACACGGAGGGTTTTCTCTGTAGTCGTTAAGGATGGGCGGGTTGAAAGGATTGCCAAGGGATTAAATAGAGGAGCATGTGCAAGAGCACTAGTTGATGGTAGCTGGGGCTTCTCCTCAACGACCGTCATTGACAAAAAGAATTTGCTGGACATTCTGACAGATGCAAGGATTCTTGCTTGTTCTTCGAAGCCATTGAAGAAGCGGCATGTTAGGATGGCTCCAGCTGAGCCGCATGTCGACGAATATGAAACTTGTATGAAGGAAGACCCGCGAAATGGAGATTTAGAAAGCCTTGTTGGAGAGGTCTTAGATGCGGATGCTGAAGCACACGAGTACTCCGAGAAAGTAGTATCTACAACCCTTAACTTATCCGTGGTTGACGACGAAATATTCTTCGTGAATTCTGAAGGCGCAAGGATCAAGCAGAGAATTGTCAGATGCTTCGGAACGGCACGCATCATTGCAAAGTCAAAAGGGAATATAGCTTCGGCTTATGAAAGTATAGGGCGGCAGGGAGGCCTCGAAATATTTAAGGATACTCCTCTAAGAGAAGCGGCATTAAAAGCAGCTAGTAGAGCTGTTAGAATAGCTCCTAAACAAGTTGTTCCGGGAGGCTACTATGATGTTGTTTTGGAGAATAAAATCGTCGGTCTTCTAGCTCATGAGGCAATAGGACACACAGCTGAAGCTGATCTGGTTTGTGTAGGAAGCTTTCTATCGAATAAAATGGGTAAGAAAGTAGCATCTGAGATGGTGACACTCGTCGACGACGGCTCAATGCCATATGGATTTGGAACAATGAAGTATGACGACGAGGGGGTGCCAACTCAAAGAACCGTAATAATTGATAGAGGAGTAGTTAAGGGTTTCATGCACTCTCGTGAAACAGCCAGCCAGTTTGGAGTCGCTCCTACGGGAAACGCTAGAGCTTGGAGTTTCGAGTATGACCCGATCATTCGCATGAGGAACACATACATTGAACCTAGAGACTGGACAGTTGATGAATTAATAGAAGACATTAAAGATGGATATGTTCTAAGAGGCAGTGGAGGAGGACAAGCCGACTTTAACGGAGAATTTATGTTTACTGTGCAAGAAGCCATTAGAATAAAGAATGGAGATCTTAAGGAGACTTATCGAGGAGCAACTATGAGCGGAAACGCATTTGAAGTTCTAAGCAATGTTAGAGGTGTAGGAAGAGACTTCGAAATGCATATTGGAATCTGCGGTAAAGAGCAGCCAAACTACGTTGGAATAGGAGGACCCAGTGTTAAAACTAAACTATTAGTCGGAGGGAGATAGAATCAGCAACTTGATTGAAATTGCCGAATCAGCCGTTAGGAGCTCTAAAAAATTAGGCGTTGATGAAGCCGAAGGATTCGTACAGAGACAAAGGGTTATAGAGATAGTCTTGGAGAGAGGAGAGATTCAAAGCGAAAGAATGAAGATTCGGCGCGGGATAGGCATTAGAGTTATAAAGGATAAGAGAATGGGATTCGCTTTTGCGTCGATGTTAGATCAACAGACAATCCAAGAAACATGCAGGGACGCGTCTAAACTCGCCAGCGCATCACCTAGAAACCCAGATTGGGTTTCTCTACCGCTTCCAGAGAAGATTCCTCCATCTCCAGAGGGCTTATATGATGAGAACCTAGCCAGCCTCACGCTAGATGAGGCTCTCAACATGGTTCTTGAAGGCTATGAGACCGCTAAGGAGACTGACTCACGAGTCTCGATTGATGAAGGAAAACTGATGGTATCCTCAACAGAGATTGCCATCTCAAACTCTCATGGAATAAGCCTCTACGGCAAGGGAACCTTCATATCTTTCTATTTAATTTGCGTCGCGAAGGAACAAGGAGAAGCTTCTAGCTTTGCGTATGAATACGATGTTTCAAGAACACTCAAAGACTTTTCAGCTCGCAGGGTAGGCGAACTCGCAGCCAGGAAGGCTCTACTTTCGCTTGGCGCTAGGAGGATTAAATCATTCAGAGGCGATGTGATTCTAAGTCCAGAGGTTGCAAGCGAAATTCTATTCGCTCCATTGATAAGTAATGTGAATGCTGATAATGTGCAAAGGGGTAGGAGTCTCTGGGCCGATAAGATAGGTGAGCCTGTATCAGCTAGGAGCCTAACAGTAATCGATGATGGCTTATTGCCATACGGGTTAGGCTCGTCCCCATTCGACGCTGAGGGAGTTCCATCTCAGAAAACCGTTGTCATCGAGAACGGCATCTTGAAAAGTTTTCTCTATGACTCATACACGGCAAATAAGGTCAACAAAAAATCCACAGGAAACGCCGCTAGAGAAAGCTATTCAAGCCCGCCATCAATCTCTATATCGAATCTTCTCATCAGCCCGGGGACAAAGAGCTTAGAAGAGATGATTTCAGAAGTAAATAAGGGTATATTTGTGAATAGATTTAGCGGGAACGTCTCAAATGAAAGCGGCGAATTCTCAGGCGTGGCTAAGCAGGCGGTATATATAGAAGGCGGAGAGATGAAATTTCCGCTCAGAGAGACTATGATTTCGGGTAATGCTTTTGAGTCACTAAATAGGATAGTCGCTATAGGCAGAGATAGAAGAGCTACAATGATGAGCGTATACACGCCGCCGATACTCGTAGAGGAGGTCACTATAGTATCACAATAACACGCTTAATCGCATCATGTTAAAGGAGGAATGATACGTTTTTAAACAGAAGCCAATATTAGCTGTTACCAGGGTATCTCTTGAAGATTCTCTTGTTGACCGGAAAATTGGCTGAACCCATGCTTCGCGAAGTAGTTAGCACATGTCCATCGAGGTATGAGATTCACGTATCAGTGATGCCGATTGAGGTAGCTTCGCTTGCAACGTCTCGATTGATCATTTCGCATCTAAAGAAAATTAGACCTAAAGATTATGACTTGATAATGGTTCCTGGAGCAATACAGGAATCAATGAAACCTGTTGAAGAAGCTATAGGAATAAAAGTGGTTAAAGGACCTAAACATGCAGCTGATATACCCATGCTTCTGGAGATATGTGATCCGAGAAGACTATCACCGGACATTCCAGCCGATGATCTTATCTCCAATAAAATTTACAGATATACGAAGGAAGTTCTTAAGAAGACGGAGGCATCAGCTGCTTCTAAGCCTCATATCAAAGTCGATGGAGTAATCATTCCAGCTAATCCTCCTCCAATAAGAGTCGTATCAGAAATAACCGAGGCGCATCTCCTTGATGAGGACGAACTCATCAGGATCGCTAGGAAACGCAGGGAAGACGGAGCGGATATCCTAAGCCTAGGGTTCCAAGCCGGCGTCGCGGATCCGGAAAGAGTAAGAGACTGCGTTATGCTGATCAAGAAGGAACTTGATGCTCCTTTAGCCATAGACTCCATCATTCCAAGCGAGATCATCGCAGGCGTTGAGGCTGGAGCGGACATGGTCATGAGCCTTGAATTCGGAAATATAAAGAAAGTTGCAAGCCAGATCCGACATGTGCCCGCGGTTATTATACCATACGACTCAAAAAAAGGAAGATTTGCAAGAACCACCGAGGACAAACTGAAGTTCCTAAAAAAGAATATCCAAACCGCCATTAAGTATGGAATTAATAAGATCATTGCTGATCCTGTGCTTGAGCCCTTAAATCTTTCAGAGCCTACGGGAACCTTGGAGTCTTTAATGGCCTACCGTATGTTCAAACGTGAATATTCAGAAATCCCTTTGCTAATGGGCCTCTGCAACGTCACGGAGTTAATAGACGCGGACTCCGTGGGAGTTAATGCTCTTTTAACGATGCTCGCAGCAGAGGCAAGAGTCAGCTTGGTTCTCGTAGTTGAAAAAAGCGCCAAAACGGCTGGGTCAACGGCTGAGGCTAAAATAGCCTCGCAGATGGCTACGGTCGCGTGGAAGAGGAAAACTCCGCCTAAAGACTTGGGCTTAGACCTTCTGATACTCAAGAACAAGAGGATTATAGAGTCTAGGTTAGACCTAGAAGGCGCGGTAATAGCTGAAGCTATTAATGAAATGATTGAATATCCTCAAGATCCTCTCGGCTTCTTCACGGTGAACGTTAATCACCAAGATGGATGGATCGAGGTTCTCTACCGCGGCCGTAAAGGAAGGCTGCTAATAAGGGGTAAAAATGCGAGATCTATATATGATGAGATTCTGAGAAGAAGACTAATATCATCCATTCCTCACGCACTATATCTAGGCGTAGAGCTCGGAAAAGCTGAGG